>CALUFR010000076.1 GCA_944319875.1 uncultured Bacteroides sp. | reverse complement strand
TGGAGCCGGAGTCGAACCACACGTCTATCAGGTCCGTCTCACGCTTCATCGGCTTACCGTCCTCGGAAACGAGGATGATGTCGTCCACGTAGGGACGGAGCAAATCTATCTTGTCATAATTTTCTTTCGTATAAACGCCCGGTTGGAAGCCTTTTTCCTTGTAAGGATTACTTGTCATAAAGCCGGCGGCGATGGATTTCTCTATCTCCCCGTAAAGTTCTTCCACGGATCCGATACATTTCTCACCCGTTCCGTCCTCGGTGCGCCAGATGGGCAGCGGCGTGCCCCAATAGCGCGAGCGGCTCAAGTTCCAATCGTTGAGGTTCTCCAGCCACTTGCCGAAACGTCCCGTACCCGTTGATTCGGGCTTCCAGTTGATGGTCTTGTTCAGTTCCATCATACGCTCTTTACAAGCGGTGCTGCGGATGAACCAGCTGTCCAACGGATAGTAAAGCACCGGTTTGTCCGTGCGCCAACAGTGCGGATAGTTGTGCACGTGCTTTTCCATCTTGAACGCCTGACCGGCCGCCTTCATCTTCATGCAGATGTACACGTCCAGCGACTCGGCGGCTTGGGCGGCTTTCTCATCATACTTACCGTCCACGGTGAATTGCGGGTCGTAGGCATTCTTCACCCAGCGGCCTTCGTATTCTTTATATAAAGAGACATTCACACATTCCTTCACGAAACGCTCGTCCAGTTCGTCCAGCAGGTAGAACTTGCCCGTAAGGTCCACCATGGGGCGCGTCTCTCCCTTCTTGTTAATCATGAACAGGGCGGGAATGCCTGCGGCCTTGGCCACAAAGGCGTCGTCCGCACCGAAGGTCGGCGCGATGTGTACGATACCCGTACCGTCCTCTACAGTCACATAGTCACCTTGGATGACGCGGAAAGCCTTGGCCGAAGCATCATGCCAGTTGCCGTCGGCATCCATTTCCACGGGTTTTACCCACGGCATCAGCTGTTCGTACTCCATGCCCACCAAGTCCGGGCCTTTGTATTCGCCCACAACCTTGAAGGGAATGAGTTTGTCACCCGGCTTATAGTCTTCCAAGGCAAGTCCTTCGGCCTTTTGGTTAAAGTGCGCGTAAAGCAAGGCTTTGGCAAGGATAACGGTCATCTTTGCGCCCGTATAAGCATTGTAAGTCTGCACGGCCACGTAATCGAAGCGTGGACCTACGCAGAGAGCGGTGTTCGAGGGCAATGTCCAGGGTGTGGTGGTCCATGCCAGGAAATAAGGTGTACCCCACTCCGCCATTTCCGGCTTCGGATTCTTTATCTTGAACTGGCCTACTACGGTCAGGTCTTTCACGTCGCGGTAGCATCCCGGCTGGTTCAGCTCGTGCGAGCTGAGTCCCGTGCCTGCGGCAGGCGAATAAGGCTGGATGGTATAGCCCTTGTAGAGCAGGCCTTTCTTGTAGAGTTGCTGGAGGAGCCACCAGAGGGTTTCGATGTAGCGGTTGTCATAGGTGATGTAAGGGTCTTTCATATCCACCCAGTAGCCCATCTTGTGCGTCAGGTCCTCCCATTCCTTGGTGAACTTCATCACGTCCTTGCGGCAGGCAGCGTTATAGTCGGCCACGGAGATAGTCTTGCCGATGTCTTCCTTGGTGATGCCCAGCGTCTTCTCCACACCCAGTTCGACGGGCAGTCCGTGCGTGTCCCATCCCGCCTTGCGCTTCACCTGGAAACCTTTCATGGTCTTGTAGCGGCAGAAGGTATCTTTAATGGTGCGGGCCATGACGTGGTGAATGCCCGGCATGCCGTTGGCCGAGGGAGGACCTTCATAGAATACGAAAGAAGGATACCCCTCACGTTCAGTCATACTCTTGGCGAAAACCTGGTTTTCGTCCCATTTCTTCAACACCTCTTTGTTGATTTCTGAAAGATTGAAATTCGAATGTTCGGCAAATTTACCCATGTTTCTTTATTTCTTGTTTTTACGTTCAAACATACATGCTGCGGCTCGCCTCCCGGCCTCTGCGGCGGGCGTCGGGAGAAACTCACTCATTTTAAGGCTGCAAAATTATAAAAAAAGCGGATAAAAGCGTTCTTTTAAGGAAGAAAAACATTTTTAGAGCGCTTCGCCGCAATTCGGAAGAAGAGATTTTCCGATATTTCGCGCCAATCTTTATCTTTGCCTCCCGATAAAGAAAAACCACTAAAAGAAACAACCATGGAACAACAGCCTCAGCTCAACGAGCACAACAAGCAGGAATATCCGCCCATGCACACCTGCGAACACATCGTGAACCAGACCATGATACGCCTTTTCGGATGCGGAAGGTCGGTATCGGCACACATCGAACGGAAGAAAAGCAAGCTGGACTACCGCCTGGAGCGCCAACCGACAGACGAGGAGGCAAAGCGGCTGGAAGACGCCGTGAACGAAGTCATCGGACGCCACCTGGACGTCACCACGGAATTCATCACGCAAGAGGAGGCCCGCGGACGCTTCGACCTGCAACGCCTGCCCGACGATGCCTCGCAAACGGTGCGTGTGGTGAAGGTAGGTGACTATGACGAGTGTCTGTGCATCGGCACGCACGTAGCCAACACGGCGGAAATAGGCACCTTCCGCCTCATCAGCCACGACTGGGACGAGGCGGAGAAGCGCTGGCGCATCCGCTTCAAACTGACGGCTCCGGCATAAATGATAATTTAGCAGCCGAAGGCTGCAATGGTTAATGGTCAATGGTTAATGGTTAATGATTAATGGGCTGCGCATGAGTCCTTTTACCACGTATTAACCATTAACCATTAACCATTGACCATTGCGGGCAAAGCCCGCTAAATTCCCATTTACCGGACGCCAAAAAAAATTCCTTATCTATTTGGTTATTCTCAAAAAAAATCATACGTTTGCACTAACAAAATTGTTAGTCACATAAGTTAAACCAAATAGTTTGCACGTATGGATAAGGAACAGAGCCACTTACAGGACACAGAAACAAGAATTCTCCAGGCAGCCGAGAAGGAATTCTTTGAGAAAGGATATGCCGGAGCCAGGACGGCCTCCATTGCCGAAGCGGCCGGAGTGACCCATGCTATGCTACATTATTATTTTCGCACGAAGGACAAACTTTTCGAGCGGATTGTATCGGGAAAGATAAACATGTTGGGCGATATTGTATTGAGTGCCATTGGTGATGACAATCTGCCCTTGGAAGAAAGGATTCGCCAAGGGGTGGAACGACATTTCGACTTTATCTCCTCCAACCGAGACCTGCCTAAATTTATTGTAAACGAGATACTCACCCGTCCGGAACGGATTGAAATGGTGGAATCCGGCATACAGAACATTGTGAGCAATCTCTTGGGCAACCTCCAACATGAGATTGACGAATATGCCGCCAAAGGGCTTTGCCGCCAAGTGGATGCGCGAATGTTGCTGATAGATATCGTTTCGCTTAACGTATTCCCGTTTATGGCGGCACCCATTGTTTCGGGTGCGATAGGAAATTCCTACGGGGACTATGACGAGTTCCTTGCCGTACGCAAGAAAGAGAATGTAGAAACCATCTTGAATAAACTTAAAATCCGTTGATTATGTGGAAGCAATATTTGGCCTTGGCGTTGTCTTTGCTTGGCGGAGTCCGTCTTTCTGCCCAAGTGACATTGGAAGAGTGCGTTACACTTGCACAGGACAACTATCCGCTCATCCGGAAGTATGACTTGCTAAACCAGACGAAGGCGGTGAACCTTTCGGACATCAACAAAAGCTGGCTGCCGCAAATCCAAGTGTACGGGCAGGGAACCGTGCAAAACGAAACGCCGACCTTTCCGGAGTCATTGACCGGAATCATCTCCCAAACCGGGACAAACATTTCCGGACTGAATGAATGGCAATATAAAATAGGTGCGGACATCAGTCAAAACATTTGGGACGGTGGTGCATCGAAGACCGGACGGCAGATAGAACGTGCCGAGGACGCGGAACGGAAGGCGGCTTTGGATGTCCAGCTTTACACCATCCGCCAACGGGTGGAAGACCTTTATTTTGGCATCTTGCTCATCGAGGAACAGGCCGAACAGACCCGGAACATGCAGGCATTGCTGCAAAGCAACCTCGACAAGCTGCGGACGATGTATGAGAACGGCACGGCGATGCAAAGCGACGTGGATATGGTGGAAGCGCAATACCTCAGCACCGCCCAACAACTCACGCAGGCGGAAAGCACGGCGAAGAGTTATCGGAAAGTGCTGGAGATATTCACAGGGAAAAGCCTTGTCGGACAAGAGCTGGTGAAACCGGACGCCTCCCTTCCTCAAAACCTGATGCCCGAACGCCCTGAGTTACGACATTTCGAAGCGCAACTGCAAGCCAATGAGGCGAGAAACGCAAGCATCACCGCCAGCACGATGCCTCGGATCGGACTCTTCGCCCAAGCTTATTACGGCTATCCGGGTTTCAATTACTTTGAGAACATGATAAACCGTGACCTGTCCTTCAACCTCCTTGCCGGGGTGAAAGTGTCGTGGAACATAGGAGCCTTCTACCACAAGAAGAACGACCGGCGGAAACTGCGCCTGTCGTCGGACCACATCGCCGTGGAGCGGGATATGTTCCTGTTCAACACGAATATGCAGACCCGGTCGCAACTGGATCACATCGATGAGCTGAAGGACGTCATGCAAAAGAACGACCGGATCGTGGAATTGCGCGCCAACGTCCGAAAAGCCGCCGAGGCTCAACTGGACAACGGAGTCATTGACGCCACCGACCTGCTGACTAAACTGACGGACGAGAAACAGGCCCGCCTCACCGCCTCCTATCATGAAATACAATTTCTCCAAAGCATTTACCAACTTAAATATACATTGAACCAATGAAAAAGATCGCATTAGTCTCCGCATTCATTATAGTGATGGCTTCCTGCCGAAACACTGAAAAGCATGACGCCACAGGCATCTTCGAGGCAACCACCGTGACCGTGTCTTCGGAGACGAATGGTAAACTCGTTTCGTTCGCCATCGACGAGGGAGACAGCCTCCTGGCCGGACAGCAGGTCGGGCTGGTAGATACCACCTTGCTCGCCTTGCAACGGAAACAACTGCACAGCCAGCAACTCTCCACCGAGAAATCATCGCCCGACATTGCGGCGCAGGTAGCGGCACTCCGTTCGCAGATAGCCCACCAGCAGAATGAATGCGACCGCATCGCCCGCCTGCTGGCCAACGGGGCCGCCACGCAAAAGCAGAGCGATGACGCCAACGCACAGTTGAGAACTTTGCGCGGGCAACTGGAAGGCCTGCTCTCCACCTTAGACAAAAGCCGAAGTTCCATTACGGAAAGCGCTTCGGCCCTGCAATACCAACGGGAGCAGGTGGAAGAACAGATACGCAAGAGCCTCATCGCCGCACCGATTACCGGCACTGTTCTCCAGAAATACACCGAACAAGGAGAATACACCACTCCCGGACGACCGCTCTTCAAAATGGCAAACCTGGATGACATCTACCTCCGCAGCTACTTCACCGCTTCCCAATTGGCCCACATCCGCATCGGGCAGGAAGTGACCGTCATTGCCGACTTCGGCGGGGATGAGCAATACGAATATCCGGGCAAAATCATTTGGATAGCGCAGGAAAGCGAGTTCACGCCTAAGTCCATCCAGACGCAGGACTCCCGGGCAAACCTGGTGTATGCCGTCAAGGTGGCCGTGAAAAACGACGGCAGACTGAAGCTCGGACAGTATGGAGAGGTACGCTTATGAAAAACGCGATTGACATCCAGGGTCTGACCAAACGATACGGAAAGCTCACGGCGCTCGACCGTGTCAGCCTTTCCGTCTCCGAAGGCTCCCTGTTCGGCCTTATCGGACCGGACGGTGCGGGAAAGACCACGCTGTACCAGATACTGACCACGCTGCTCAGTCCCGACGAGGGTTCGGCCACCGTGGCGGGACTGGATGTAGTGAGAGATTACCGAAGGCTGCGCACCGAGATAGGCTACATGCCGGAGCGCTTTTCCCTCTATCCCGACCTCACCGTCAGCGAGAACCTGCACTTCTTCGCCTCGCTGTTCGGAGTGGACGTAAAGGAAAACTTCGACCTGATAGCCCCGATATTCAGTCAGTTGGAGAAGTTCCCCAACCGCAGGGCCGGAGCCTTGTCGGGAGGCATGAAGCAGAAGCTCGCCCTAAGCTGCGCCTTGATACACCGCCCCAAGGTGCTACTCCTCGATGAGCCTACCACCGGAGTGGACGCCGTGTCGCGCGGCGAATTCTGGGAAATGCTGGCCACGCTGAGGGAAAAAGGCATCACCATCCTGGTCTCCACCTCCTACATGGACGAAGCCGGGCGTTGCGAACGCATCGCCTTAATCAACAAGGGAAAAATCCTGGACGTGAACACGCCGGAGAGACTGATGGAAAGCATGGACCGTAACCTGTACAACGCGTCTGCCGGAGAGATGTATCCGCTTCTGGAAGCGTTGCGCAGCCTTCCGGACGTAACGGATTGCTACACCTTCGGCGCTACGCTGCACATCGTGACAAGTGACGGCTTCCGTCCGGACGAAGCCACCGACACGCTTCGGCAGAAAGGCCTGAATGACGCCCGGATTTGGCCGGCAAAAGGTAACATAGAAGATTTGTTCATTAAATTGGCTAAGGACGATGGCTAAGGAAACTGTAATATCAGTAAAAGACCTCACGAAGAAATTCGGAAGTTTCACCGCCGTGGACCACATCACCCTGCAAGTCCGCCGTGGCGAGATATTCGGATTCTTGGGAGCGAACGGTGCGGGCAAGACCACCGCCATGCGCATGTTGTGTGGGCTCAGTTTCCCCACATCCGGCACGGGAACAGTGGCCGGCTACGACATCCTCCGCCAAGCGGAGGACATCAAGCGGCGCATCGGCTACATGAGCCAGAAGTTCTCGCTGTATGAAAACCTGACCGTGTGGGAGAACTTGAACCTGTTTGCCACCATCTATGGCATGTCAGCGAAAAGCATCCGGGAAAAGACGGATGCCGTGTTCCGGGTGTTAGGCATGGAGAACATGCGGGATGTGCTGGTAAAGGAAATCCCCCTCGGATGGAAACAGAAGCTCGCCTTCACGGCCGCCACCCTCCACTCACCGGACGTTGTCTTTCTGGACGAGCCGACTGGAGGCGTTGATCCCGCCACGCGGCGCAAGTTCTGGGAGATGATCTACCGGGCGTCTTCGGAAGGCATGACGGTCTTCGTGACAACCCACTACCTGGACGAGGCCGAGTATTGCCACCGCGTCTCCATCATGGTGGACGGGCGCATCAAGGCACTGGACAGTCCGGCGGCACTGAAACAGCAATACCACGCCGCGACGATGGACGAAGTGTTCCGCATCGTGGCGAGGGATGCCCAAAGAGGAGAGTAATATCAATGAAGAATTTAGCGGGCTTTGCCCGCAATGTTCAATGGTTAATGATTAATGGTTAATGGACTGCGCATGAGTCCTTTTACCACGTATTAACCATTAACCATTGACCATTAACCATTGCAGCCTTCGGCTGTTAAATTATCATTTTTATGACTATATTTCAATCACTCATCAAGAAAGAGGTGCTTCACCTCCTGCGCGACTACCGCACGGTGACGGTGGTGCTCGTCATCCCCGTCGTGCTGCTGTTGCTCTTCGGGTTCGCCATCTCCACCGAGGTCAACAACGTACGGGTTGTTGCCGTAGTGGAACAACATACGGACGAGACCAGACAGGTTATAGACCGCCTCCGCGCCAATTCCTATTTCACGTTTGAGGGTATCGTCACTCATGAAGACGTGGAGAGCCTCCTGCGGAAAGGACGGACGGACGCCGCTGTCGTGTTCCGCACAGAGGACGGGAAGCTGAGCCACCAGATTATTGTAGACGCTTCCAACACCACGATGGCACAGACCGCCACGGCTTATCTGGAAAGTGTCATCAGTTCCGGGGCAGGCATCCCGGTCGTGACCAACACGCTCTACAACCCGCAGTTGCGGAGCGCGTACAACTTCGTGCCGGGCATCATGGGCATGATCTTCATCCTCATCTGCGGCATGATGACCTCCGTGTCGATTGTCAGCGAGAAAGAGACGGGAACCATGAACCTGCTGCAGGTGTCGCCGGTGCGTCCGCGGACCATCATCCTCGGCAAGCTGGTGCCTTACTTCCTGCTGTCGTGCGTCATCCTGACGCTGGTGTTGGTGCTGAGCTACACCGTGTTGGGCATCCCCTTCTCCTTCAGCGCCATCCATGTGATATGGGTGACCCTCCTGTATGTGGTTCTGGCCCTTGCCTTGGGACTGTTCGTCTCCACCATCGTTTCCACCCAGGTGGCCGCTCTGCTCGTTTCCGGAGTGATGTTCATGATACCCGTGGTTCTGCTGTCCGGCATGATATTCCCGGTGGAGAACATGCCGACGCTCCTGCAATGGTTCACGTGCATCATTCCCGCCCGTTGGTACATCTCGGCCATGCGTGTGCTGATGATACAGCAGCTCCCCGTCGGGTATGTGCTGACGGAAATATTGGTACTGTCAGGCATGACCTTGGCCGTACTGGCTCTGGCCATCAAGAAGTTTAACGCTAAAAAGTAAAGGATTGTATGAATGCAAAGACGCTGAAGATACTGCTCCGTAAAGAAGTGTCGCTGTTCAAGCGAAACCCCATCATCCCCCGCCTGATCGTAGGCATGCCCATCCTGGTGATGCTCATCGTGCCCCTCGTGACGACCTTCGACGTGAAGAACGTCGGAGTGGCCGTGGTGGACAATGACCGGACGGAACTGTCGCGACGGATGGTGACGGACATGGACGCCTCGGAATACCTGTCCGTGACCGGCTGCCATTTCAGTTACGATGAAGCGTTCCGGCAGGTAGAAAGCGGGGAAGCGGATGTCCTTGTCACCATACCGAAGGATTATCTGAAGGATTTAATCAATGGTCAAAAGCCCGAACTGGACATAAAGGCCAATGGTGTGAATGCGACAAAAGGAACGTTGGGCGCCCAATATGCCACGATGTCCGTAGTCCATACCCTTACGGGATGGCAGGCCGAGCAAGGCCTCAGTTTGCCCTTGAACGAGAATAGTGTGGTCAATCAGTATAACCCGACGCTCGACTTCCGCAACTACATGATACCGGCGCTCATGGTGGTGCTACTCATCATCATCTGCGGTTTCCTTCCGGCCCTCAACCTGGTCAGCGAGAAGGAAAGCGGCACTATCGAGGCGATGAACGTCACGCCGGTGGGACGGTTCGAGTTCATCCTGTCGAAGCTCATTCCCTATTGGGTTGTCGGCATTCTGGTCGTCACGGTCGGGATGCTCATTGGCTGGCTGGTCTACGGGCTTGTGCCGGAAGGGAATATAGTCTTGGTCTACCTGGCCACCATCCTCTTCAGCCTTGTCATGTCCGGACTGGGCGTATTCATTGCCAACCAATCGGCGACCATCCTGCAAAGCATCTTCCTGATGTTCGCCTTCATCGTCATCTTCCAGCTGATGAGCGGGCTGTTCACGCCCATTGCCTCCATGCCCCGGTGGGCACAATGGTTCACCTACGCCATCCCGCCCCGCTACTTCATCGAAATCATGCGTGCCGTCTATCTGAAAGGCGCCACCCTGGCCGACTTGTGGGCGCAGTACGCCGCCCTGACCGGTTTCGCCGTTCTAATCAGCCTCGTGGCGGCCGCTACCTACAGGAAGAGGACGTAGATTTCCGGTACAGGTGATGTCGAAACGGTAAAAGCCTGCATACAATTTTGCTGTGTGACAATTAAGTAGTACATTTGCATAAAAATTACAATTATGGCCATAACGATTAAGAACATCCCGGTTTTGGAAGGTGCTACGGCAGAAGAATTTGTACGTAGTGCAGACGAGAACGCCGTGAAAGCAACGCCACGGTTGTCGGATTCAGCCAAGAAACGGTTGCAGAAAGTATTGGAAAAATCCCGCTCATTCCGATTCAACTGACAATGAGCGAGAAAATGAAAATAACTACCTGTAAAGGAACTGACAGGCATTGAATTGAACAACGTATATGAAACTACAATTTTGTCAAAGTTGCGGTATGCCCCTGACTGATGAGAACAAAGGGACCGAGTGAGCCGAATTACGTGCTTCTGCATTTCATTGGCACGGAAGCCACCTTCTGGATAAATGGCGAATTTTCTCACTCCAACATCTGATGTATATGTTGCCGTCAGCATACAACACTCCGTGTCGTCAGAACCCAAGGAAGTACAGGCAGCAGGCGGAACCGTTTTGAGCGAGGCCAAATCTGCGGTGACACATCCAATCTTTCACCGAAAAAGAAAGATGTTTCCCGGTGAAACTTCACAGAAGCACGCTGATTATAAGCGTATTCCGGTGAAAGCACATTTTGTTCCCAAGTCATGAACATTTCACGCAAACAGCTACTTTGGCGTCGTAAAGTGCCACTTGAGCGTCGTAAAGTGCCACTTGAGCAACGTAAACAGCTTCTTTAGACAGCCAAACAGGCTCTTGGCTATCAACGCTGACGGCACGTACCTTCAGCATGCAACGCCCCGTGCCGTTACCTCCTCACGCCCCGTGTCGTCAGGCAGTAACGAAGCGTGTCGTTAGTTCATTTCACCCGATGCTTCAACCAATCTCACTCATTGACAAACAGTTAGAGAGCCGTGAAAGCGTGAAGGCAGGAGAGCAAAAATGGGATGCGAAGGATCTCCCGCACACTTTTAGTAACAGGGAGACATTAGTGGACACTTTAAATTAAACATTGTTCTTTGAAATATTTGATAATCGTATAGTTATGTATCTTTTTCGAGCGTGACGATTTGAATTGAAAAGTTGTTTTTAGCTTTGCCCAAAAGCTAAAA
>CALUFR010000075.1 GCA_944319875.1 uncultured Bacteroides sp. | reverse complement strand
GTCAAGCATCAGGGCTTCCCTCGTGGAAGCGGGTGCAAAAGTACGCATTATCACCGGACGGGCAAGCGGAAAGGAGGTTTTTTTTCGAGGTTTTCCGAAGAAAAAAGGGAAAGGGCTGGTTTTCAGGCGTGTTGCGGGGAAGGGGTGCGCGGAGGAATGAAAAACGGGGAAAGGGAGGGACACAATATATATATTGCGGGCGGGGGCGCGCGTACATTATATAATTGGAGCGGGAAAAGGGGAAAGAGGATGCGGGCAGGCTAAAAACAGGATGCGGGCAACGAGGAGAGAGGATGCGTACGAGGGGGGAAAGCCTCGCGAAAGGGTGGGAAAAGGGGCGCGGAAAGGAGGGAAAAGTTTCCCTTTATTTTTTCGTCGAGCGGCGGTATTCGCAGATAAAATTCTCCAGTTCGCGGGCACCTTTCTCGGTCGAAATGCCTCGAAGGTAGGTGAACATGATGGATTCGTAAACTTCCAAAAAAGAAAATTTCTCGCAGATGTTGCTGCTAAGCAGCAATTCTATCTGCTCGTGCACCAACAGATTAACGATGGCAAAATTGATGTCGTCTCGAAAAATGCCTTGTTTCACTCCCTCCTTGAAAAAACTGATGGCCTCTACCGAATCGTGTTTTTTGTCACTCTTGTAAAGCTCATTGACCTTTGGATATTTCTTCAGGTCTTCAAAGAAACTTTTGTGGGTGGAATGAAAGCGTTCGATGCTGCGCAAATAAAGTTTGAGCAACACGTCGAGCACATGGTCCGACGTTTCCAGCAGGCCTCGCACGTAAGCGTTCATATCGTCTCTGTCCTTCAAGACACAAGCCTCAAGCAGCATCTCCTTGTTGGCAAACACTTCGTAAAGGGTACGCTTGGAAATCCCCAGCGAAACCGCAATGTCGTCCATCGTAATGCTTTTGATGCCATGCGCCTTGAAAGCCCGCATCGCTGTCTCCACAATCCGTTTTTTCAGTTCAGTCCTCGAGGCCGAACGCTTCGTTTGATCACTCATTTCGTTTTAAATTAGGGTTATCACTCTGTGCCGCGGTGATAAGACTGATGCAAATATAACGAAAAAAAGATTAATACTCCCAGGATAGGTCCTCATTTTTTGAGAAATAAGACAAAAAAGCCCCCCGACACCGGCATCGGAACGATGCATGTCGGAGGGCAGGTTGTCATGGAAAGGGAAGTATCAATCGTCCTGATCCAGGTCGATAACGTTGAATTTCGTATCGAACTTGATTTCCCAGCGGTTGCTGAGGTTCACTTCATAGGAGTAGCGGTCTTTCTCCAGCGTGAGGATCTGAGTGCCGGGATAATGGGTTTCGATAAACTGGCGGATGGCCTGCGGAACGACAGCAGCCGGAACCTGCGAGTATCTGCACCAAATGTCGGTCCAAGCTCCCTGTTTGTCGAATTCAATCTTATTGCCGCTGGCAAACAACACGTCGTAGGACTTGCCAAAAAATTCGGACTCCACTTTGGTGAAAACCACTTTCTCCGCCGCAAAATGCGTCTTTATAAATTGCTGCGCGGGAGCCGGAAGTTGTTCGAAAGTAATCGGCTTGTCATTGTCGGCTGATGCGAACTGGAAAGTGAACACACTTACGAGTAACAATAATAATTTCTTCATAATTGTAAGTCTTTAAAGGGTTAATAATATGAGTTTGATTGTTTTCGTACTGCAAAGAAAAGCAGCCAATCTGGAAAGAAATGGGAAAAAAGAGAAAAATGAAGAAAAAAAAATCGTACAAGTCGAAAATATTCCTTCACAAAATCAGCTTGCACCGGATATTGATAAAACATCCGATACAAGCTGAGAACTATTACTCTAAGAAATCAATAAGAGTTTAAAGTGGTTGATGACTAATTCTATACTCCTTACCATTCGCCGTGAAAGTCCAGATGAACACGGGACGATAC
This sequence comes from uncultured Bacteroides sp., assembly GCA_944319875.1. Taxonomy (GTDB): domain Bacteria; phylum Bacteroidota; class Bacteroidia; order Bacteroidales; family Bacteroidaceae; genus Bacteroides. The sequence goes on along the minus strand of CALUFR010000075.1, from coordinate 7,710 downwards.
GCTCCGTTGAAATTCATACCTAAATTATAACTATCACCCGGTTCCAACGTGACGTTTAAATCTGTTTTTTCCCCATATATGACAGAGGAAATCATCCCGTCACAAATCGTCAACATTTCCAAATGAATAGTTTCATTACTATTATTCGTTATTATCGAATAAACAGACCCACTCACATGACCACCATTATAGGATTGAAGCTCGGCCTTATAACTTAACACCATCTTATCCGTCAATTCATAAACTGTAATTTCACTCGTTGCAGCAGTCCCATCAGCCGCAGCCAATGTAACAACTGCCGTTCCCTTCGAGACAGCCGTAACTACCCCATCTGGAGAAACCGTTACTACGCTCTCGTCAGAGCTGCTCCAAACCAGATTACCACTATCGATATCCGGAGCAATCTGATAAGTCAGTTGCTGTTGTTCTTCAACCATCAACTCTATACCTTGTTCATTAATTATTAAACCCAAGGCATCTTGAACAATGACAACAACCTCTTGCACAGTCTCCCTTTCATCATAAAACACTAGCTCTGCCTGTCTGCTTTCAAATGTCGTATTAGGAGCGATTTCATAATGAAAAGCGTTATCAGACGTACCGGTAGAAGGTATTTCTGCTATCCAGTCTACCTGTGGCATCCGCACCTTACACTCAAAGTTACTTTGCACTTCTATTGTGATTTCCCCTCCTTCATCCGAGACAACATATTCTTTTTGAGGGATATTCAGAGTAGCACTACCATTTTGCAAGACACGAACCGAGACATCATCCACGGTAGACTCAAGACTATGAAAGGTTATTATGCCTTCCCGCGGCTCATAGCCACTATAAGCATCAATCGTATAAGTACGATACTCAGATGCAAGTGCACGGTTGTCTGCCGCTTCATGTATCCACCTAACAGCATTCCCTGTAATCGAGACCCAATAATCTACATTAGTTTGTACTTCAACCTGTATCACACCTCCTTCCGAATCGACTTCGTACTCTGTAGTTGGAAGTAGCATTCCAGCTTTTTGATTTTGGGAAACATTTATACTATATGTCAAATCACCAGCTCTTAAAGTCAACGACAACTCCCTTTTATCATAACCTGTATTCTCAACAATCCGAATAACAACAGATGCATTGCCGGCACTGCCTTGTGAAGGAGTTACCGTACACCATCCCGTGTCAGGGCTCCCATCAGCAGGCATCATTTCTATAGCCCAATTCTTATTGGTTGTGAAAGAAATCGTTTCCTCTCCACCTGAAGAAGCAAAACTCAGTCCTTCCGCAAAAGCCGTTTCACTCTCCACGGAAGGTGTGATAACCGCCGGCTCTTCGTCCTCAGAACATCCGACAAACATAAACACTACGCAAAAGGCAAGCAACAGCGTTTTCGCCCTTTCCCATTTGATTTTTCCGTTTTTACTCTTTTCTTCTCTCATAACAAAATAGTAAGTTGTTTCCTTGCGTTCCTCCAAAGAAATTAACAAAACGAGACAGCGCGGAACTGCAATGCCTACCCACTGTTCTTGAAGGTCCTAGGAAAACCCGAGCAAACGAATGAATAAACAGCAGCCCCACGCCGAAACCAGCGTAGGAACCGTTTATGCTATCCTCGTTTACTCTGTGAAAATTTCCTAGGTTTTCAAGAACAAGAATAAAAGCATAACGCTTCTTACAAATCTAACAAAAAACAAAACGGAAGACGCCTCTTCCTATTTTAGGCACAAAGTTAATAAAATAAAAAGTACCGAGCAAATTTATTGAGATTTATTACAAAGCTTCACTTTCCCACGCTGCGCTGCAACGTCTGCAAGTAGGGATACATCACGGCGGCCTGCTCACTTTGCTCCCGCTCCAGGCGCTCCTGCAGCTCGGGATGTCCTTCGAGCAGGGCACGCATCTTGTCCTTGCTCACAAATTCGGCCCGTCCCGTCTCGGGATTGATTTCATAGAACACACGGACATCGACCAGCGCCGAGGCGGCGATGGCATCGCCCACTTTACCTCCCAACTTGGCGGCGTCGGGCGGCAAAGACGTGCTTGCGGCGGCCTGACCCACAGGCTGCGCGCAGAAGTAGAACTTGCCGCCCACCTGCATGGCGGCAGCATAGCATGAGCCGAAGCGATAGCGCTTGTAGCGCATCTTGCGGCAGTTGACGTAGAGGGCCGAGTCAATCCGCACGGCATAGCAACGCCTGCTCAAGTAGCGAGTCAGGCTGCGGTTTTCCACAGCCTCGATGCGGTAATCACCCCCGCCCATCAGCAGAATCTGGTTCTTGCTGCGACGCTCCACCTTCAGCGTAGTGGCCGTATCGCCGTCGCACTCCACCAGCTCGTGCACATTGGCATACATAATCTGCTGCGCCCCGCAAGGCAGAAACAGCCCCGAGACGCCCAACAATACCAGCAACAATCCCCACTTCTTCATATCTGAAAGCCTCCTTTCCGATTCATCGGTTTCACGAGCTAAAGGTAAGCCATTTTGGAAAAATTTGCAAGAATACGGGAGGAAAATCAAGAGAAACTCCACTTTTATTCAGTTCGACATTCAAATATGTCGTACGCGCTCCTCAATTGCTTCAGATAAATATCCGTAAACTCTTCAAACAAGTAATTCGGAGAAAACAACCACTTTACACATCCGTCACTTTCCATCACAAAATAATAAGGGACATTTACACGAGGTACATCCAAAAAAGAATCATCTACAACATAGCACTCCTTTCTATAAATTCGTTCCTTTATTTCTGGATTGGGTCCTACCGATATTATGCAAACATGCCAATTTCTCTTGGCGAGAATAAATCCACCATATCCCGCACAAAAAAGAAACTCCAACTGCTACAACGACAATCCAATTTATATAACGGATTTGCTTTTTCATTTCGTTTTCATTTTGTACACAATCAAAACTGGATTATCCGTTTCTTCCACACGCTCCATCTTGGCCCACTCAGCCGGACTCATCAACTCTTTGTCCACCAAATAAGGCAAATACCCCGGTTCACTGGCATAATAGAGTTTATCGCCACAAACATAATCCGGCTTCATCAACTGAGGCTTAGCCCTTATTTCATTTTTCAGCACTACATTTTTCCCTGTATTCCTGTTCATGCAAGCCACACAAAAACGTTCTTCAAACTGGAAAAAAGCGATATACAAACTATCCAACACATATTTGGTATAAGGATATACCCATTCCTTGTGTGCAGAAAAATAATCCGCACTTTTCTTTGTATCCATATCTTCAGGAATATCCTCCATAGAAAAAGTGTATGATCCGAAATCCAGTTGAAGCACCTTCTTTCTCTCCAAATCCGCACCCAGCACATAAAGTTCGTTAGAGGGATAGGTCGGAGAATAATACAAGACATCATTTATTCTGAACAAAGAATTTGAAGTCCTTACAAATACACTTTTTTGTCTGTCCTCCATTTTTTTAAAAAACGCATTGCGTTTTTTGGAGTAAAACTTCAATACAGGATTGTCTGTTGAACCATCAACAAAAACACATGTATCACCGTTAATCCATGCATATTCCGTAACAGGCAATACTTCGGAAGGAAGAGAACTGGACTTCACCAAGCCTTCGGGATGCACATAATAACGCATTTTTTTTGCCATTGCATCAAACAATTCAAGCGTATCATGAGGTAACCGCGTAAATCCTAAAACCGTTCTGTAGTCATTCGGACCTATTCCCATACATTTACGCGTACTATACAAAAAATGCCCCAAACTATCATAAATTTGTATTTCTGAGAAATCGTTATTTATATAATATTTTCCATCCACATATTCAATGGAACGAATTTTCTTTATAAGAGAACTATCATTCGTTTCTAATGGGACAAGAAAAATACTATCCACAATTTTCGACAAATCCATGCGCTGAGCTACAGAAGGATCAATATGCCACGTAAAATAATCCTCTAAATGGGAAGACCTGCTACAACTAATCATAGCAAGTAGTCCCCCCAATACTATCAAAAGGAATTTAGTCTTCATCAGATTTATCAGATACAAGGTGCTCCGTCAACACATACATCATAAGGATTACCCGTAGGAATGTAACAATCCAAATTTTCCAACGTAAAGAAAGACAAATGTTCTCTTTCAAGATTCGCAGAAGTATAAACTCCCAACGAAGCGCCACCGACAATAGCAGCCGCAATCAATAATTTAGCTTTCGTTACCATAAGATTTTCTGTTTTTTACTTAGTTTGTTATGTAAACATACAGAAACACACACAAATTTCACAACTTAAGCATAATAGTTATGCTTTTTTGTCATTTGTCTACAAATTTCAACCACAGAAGTCCATGCATCCTAAGAGAGAATAAAATTGCTGCAATCTATCACTTCCAAAAGCGTTGGCAAACTTCGTATTTCTGCCGACTATTTCATACCTTTGCCGCGCAAATCAATCCGGACGATTATGATGACCGAAAACGAAATACGCACCGCCTACCGGCAGGATGCCGAACGGGCGGCCGGCGAAGTGACAAAGACGCAACGGCAGATTTACCGCGTCGGCACCCTGCGCCTGCTGCTGTTCGGCGGGGCCGTGGCGGCAGTGATAGGGCTGTGGGGCCAGGGCGTAGTGATGTATGCCGCGGCGGCGGCCTGCCTGCTTCCCTTCCTGCTGCTGGTGAAGCTACACAACCGCCTGTTCCTACGGAAGGACTATCAGGAGAAGCGGCTGGAGGTGAACCGGCAGGAGCTGGCGGCACTGGATTATGACACGTCGGCCTTCGATGACGGCGGGGAGTTTGCCGCCCCATCCCATCCTTATACTTACGACCTTGACATCTTCGGTCCCCGCTCCCTCTTCCAATACATCAACCGCACCTGCACCCGCCTCGGACGCGCACAGCTGGCTCAGTGGATGGCTTGCCACCTGGACAAGCGGGGTCCCATCCTCCACCAGCAGGAAGCCGTGCGCGAGCTGGCCGACAAACCGAAGTTCCGCCAACACTTCCGCATCCTGGGGCTGCTGAACAAGGGGCAAGCGGCCGACCGCAACGAGCTGCTGGAGTGGGCGCAAAGCCCGACGCGCTTCCGCAACCGCCCCCTGCTGAGACGGTTGCCCCACGCGGTAACGGCGGTCAACCTTCTCTGCCTGGCGGGCGTCGTGACGGGCGTGCTGTCGGCCAACGTATGGGGCGTCTTGTGGTTCAGTATCGTGGTGGCCAGCTTCGCCTTCACGAGGCAGATTACCAAGGTGCAGAGCGTCTACGGACAGAAGCTCCGCATCCTGGGCACCTACGCCAAGCTGCTGCAAACAATGGACGAGGAACCGATGGGCGCCCCGCTGCTCCGGGATATCAAGGAGAAAATCGGAGGCGACCAATGCCAGGCCTCGCAGGCCATCCGACGGCTGGTGAAGCTGATGAACGAGCTGGACCAACGAAACAACTATCTGATGTACACCGTGCTGAACGGCTGCTTCTTCTGGGAGCTGTGGCAGATGATGCGCATCGAAGCGTGGAAGGAAGCCCATGCGGGCGAAATAGCAGTCTGGCTGGAAGCCATCGGCGAAATGGACGCGCTCTGCTCGCTGGGCACGTTTGCCTACAATCACCCGGAGGGGTACGCCTACCCCAACATCCTGGGCGACACGAACACGGAGACGGACAACACGGAGACACCTTTCCGGCTGGTGGCCGAAGCGATGGGCCATCCGCTCATCCCCCGCGACCGCTGCGTACGCAACGACATCCGCATGACCCGCCGTCCCGCCTTCATCATCATTACGGGAGCCAACATGGCGGGCAAGAGCACCTACCTGCGCACCATCGGCGTAAATTACCTGCTGGCCTGCATCGGTGCGCCCGTCTGCGCCAAAGGAATGTCACTCTACCCTGCCCGACTGATGACGAGCCTGCGCACCACCGACTCGCTCAACGACAACGAGTCTTATTTCTTCGCCGAGCTGAAGCGATTGAAATCCATCATCGACCGTCTGCAAAGTGGCGAGCAGCTCTTCATCATCCTTGACGAAATCCTGAAGGGAACAAACTCGGCCGATAAGCAAAAAGGCTCATTGGCTCTCGTCCGGCAGCTGATGCACCTACAGGCCAACGGTATCATTGCCACGCACGACCTGCAGCTGGGTACGCTGAAGGACAGCTTCCCCGACAGCATCGAAAACTTTCGTTTCGAAGCTGATATCACCGACGACACACTGAGCTTCTCCTACCGCCTCCGCCCCGGCGTGGCGCAGAACATGAATGCCTGCTTCCTGATGAAAAAAATGGGAATTGCGATGGAGCTATAAAAAGAGAAATCAGCCCTTTTTCTTGAACAAGGCGAAGCTCTCGCTGAAAGTATGCGAATAGAACAGCAGCACGGCAATGGTGCCACAGCTGATGGCCGCGTCAGCCAGATTGAAAACAGGGCTGAAGAAGATAAAATGCTCCCCGCCGACAAAAGGCATCCACGAAGGCCAGTCAAACTCGAACAGCGGAAAGTAGAACATATCCACCACCCGCCCGTACAGCCAGTCAGCGTACCCCTGCCCCACCGGCACGAATGTCGAGACGCTCATGCGCGTACTTTCGCTGAAGATGGCGCCATAAAAGATACTGTCGACGACATTGCCCACCGCCCCCGCAAAAATCAGCGAAATGCAGACGATATACCCGGTCTTGAAGCGCGCCTTAGCCAGTCGCCAGATGTACCACAAGATGACTCCCGAAAATACCAATCGCATCAACGTCTGCACCACCTTTGGCATCACCTGCATGCCGAACGCCATACCGTTGTTCTCTATAAAGACAATATAAAACCAGTCTGTAACAGGGATACTCTGTCCGTAATACATACTTGTCTTCACCACAATCTTGATGACCTGATCCACAACAAGCGTAAGCAGGATAATCCCCAACGCCAACCAAAATTTATTGTATTTCTTGTCCATTTTGTTCCGATAACCAATAATGCAGGCAAAGGTAAGAAAATACCCCCAAATATTCGCACGGAGGACAAGCAAATACATCACGCTGGCTGATGCCCTATTCTCTTAGGTTGTGACGAAGCGTGCCATGACCCAATCAGCCAACGCTTCATCAGGTAACAAGGACGTACGCTATGGCACTCTCACGAAGTACGATATGCAGTCGACAAGACACAAAAAAACCGCCCCATCACTGGGGCGGTTTTCCTATTATTAAGAATAGTATCGGATTACTCAGCCTTTGCCTCTTCAGCCGGAGCTTCTGTTGCCGCCGGTGCTTCTGTTGCAGGAGCTTCAGCAGCAGGAGTTTCAGTAGCAGCCGTAGCCTTCTTAGAAGAACGGCGCGTACGAGTTGCTTTCTTAGCCACCTTCTCCTTAGCCATGTTCTCATTGTAGTCAACAAGCTCAATGAAGCACATCTCAGCATTGTCACCCAGACGGTTGCCTGTCTTGATGATGCGAGTGTAGCCACCCGGACGGTCGGCAATCTTCACAGAGATTTCCTTGAAGAGTTCAGTTACAGCATATTTGTCTTGCAGGTTGCTAAATACTACACGACGGGAGTTTGTAGTGTCGTTCTTTGACTTGGTTATCAGCGGCTCAACAAACTTCTTCAGAGCTTTAGCCTTTGCAACGGTCGTAGTGATTCTTTTGTGCTTGATCAAAGAACACGCCATATTGGCCAACATAGCGTTTCTGTGAGAAGCAGTACGACCCAGATGGTTGAATTTTTTGTTATGTCTCATTGTTTATTCTT
>CALUFR010000074.1 GCA_944319875.1 uncultured Bacteroides sp. | reverse complement strand
ACCTCTGTCAACTCCGAATTCATCACCTACATCGAAAACATCGAGAAATACGGCGAACAGCTGGAGGAAATAGCCCGGCAGGAGCAGGAAGCCATTACCGGCATCGGCTTCGACGCCTTCAAGGACGGATACATCGATATGCTGGCCGACCTGGACAGTACGAACGAGGATTTCGCCAAGAACTTTGAAGGCTACTTGCAGAACGCCATTCTGCGGTCGCTCATCGCCAACAAATATGCGGCGGACATCAAGGCCCTGTATGACGACTGGGCGGAAATGGGTGCAGACGGACTGAGTAAGGAGGAGGTGGAGGCACTGAGACAGCAACAGCAGGAACTGACCGACCGGCTGCTGGCGGAACGGGAACAGCTGAAAGAGCTCTTCGGATGGACTTCGGACGAAGTGGCGACGGGAAGCGGCCAGTTACCCCAAAGCGGTGCGTTGACCACGATGAGCCAGGAAAGCATCTCGACCTTTGAAGGCATCGGCCGCAGCGTGCAGACCCACCTGATCAGCATCGACAAGGTGGTGCAGGAAATCAGACAGGCGGGCAAGGAAGACAGCGAGGCCCTGATGCAGATTGTGGCCAACACGTCGCACCTGCTGCCCATTCGTGAACTGCTGGAAAAGTTTGACCGGGAAGGAATAAAAATGCAATGAGATATGGACATGACCGGATATATGACAATGGACGGGGTGGACATCTGGACCACCTACAGGGCTTTCCTCTGCGAGAACGAGGGGGAACACACCAACATGGACGCGCTGCTGCGCATGCCCAAGGCCAAGGACGTGACGACGGTGGACTTTCGCGAACGCCACGGCGTGGAGCTGCCGGAGAACCCGGACCTGAAGCTGAACTCCATCGAGCGGACGCTACAGTTCATGATTGTGGCCGCCAGCGCGGCGCAACGCCTCACGCTGTACCAGGCATTCCTGTCGGCCCTGATGACAGGAGTCAAAGCCTGCATGGTGAAGAATTACCGTACTTACGACCTGCTCTACCAGGACATGCCATCGGACCCGCAATGGTACAACGGACTGGACGGGAAGTTTGCCGTCCGCTTCTCCATCAAGTTTCTGGAGGCTTCGCCCACCGTTTAAACGTCATTAAAACACCCATCAAATGGAACTGAAGATATACAATAGTGCGGGAACGCTGAAGCTGACCGCCAGCCCCAACTCCACATCGACCGTCACCGAGGAAGTGATGGGTGAATATGCCGTATCGGCGGCTTTCACGCATACGTCCTTCGTGCAGCTCGATGTGAACGATTACGTGCTGGTGGCTGGCGTGAAGTACAAGCTGAAGGCGGCCTACAAGCCGGTGAAGAAGAACACGCAGACCTTCAGCTACCAGGTGAAGTTCTACGCCCCGATACATGATGCGGAAGACGCGCTCTTCCTCTATGAGGCGGACGGGAGCATGACCACCGAATTCAGCTACGACGGTGGCCCGCGGGAGCACCTGCAGTTGTGGGTGGACAACATGAACCGCATCGCGGGTGCCGACCTGTGGAGCATCGGAACCGTCATCACCGGTGACAACAAGACCATCGACTACCGGAACGTGTACTGCTGGGAGGCCGCCTTCGGTAGCAACGGCATCGCCGCCACCTACGACACGGAGCTGTGGGCGGACGGCTATACCGTAAACCTCTGCAAGGCTTCACGTGGAGAAATCGTGGAATTGGGTTACCAAAAGGGACTGACGCAGCTCCAGCCGGAAGAAAACGGCGAGATGCGTTTCTTCACCCGCCTGTTCCCGCTCGGCTCCACCCGCAACATCGACGCAAGCAAGTATGGTTACGCCCGCCTGCAGCTTCCGTCCCGCACCAAATACGCGGACAAGAACACGGATCTGTATGGAGTCAAGGAAGCCTGGGAGGAAGCGGCCTTCAGCGGCATCTATCCCCGATATACAGGCACCGTGACCGCCGTGCGTGCCGAGCAGCTGACGAACGAGGAAGACCGTGACTATACCATATACTATATAAAGGACAGCGGCATGGGCTTCAATCCGGATGACTACGAGATACCCGAACATACGAAGATGCTGGCTTTCCAGACGGGCGACCTGTCCGGACGCGGCGACCGGGAGGACGGCTCGTTCCAGGCTAACTGGCACGCGGACACCGGGGAGTGGGAAATCATCAACGTCTATCCGGACGACACGACCCAGCTGCCCGGCGGTGAGATTATTCCGAAGGTAGGAGACACCTACATCCCTTGGAACTTCTCCCTGCCCCAGGAATACATCACCGCCGCCGAAGCGGAGTATGCCGCAGCGGTGGACGACTTCCTGAAGTCTTACAGCTTCGACCCCACGAAATACACCGCCCCGACCGACCGCCACTACATCGAACGCCATGCCGTGCCGCTCATGGTGGGGCAGAATGTCCGTCTGCTGTCCGACGAATACTTCGCCGGCGGGCAGAAGGATACCCGCGTCACCAAGGTAGTACGCAAGCTCTGCGACCTCTGCCAGGCCACCATCACCTGCACCGACAAAATCGGCACAGGATGGAAAAGTTCCGTGGACAATCAGCTCAGCTCCTTGCAGTACAAACTGTCGAAGCAGACGGAGCAGGCGATGATTGACGTCATCAAGACCATGGACACGAAGACACCGAGCGACTGGAACGTGTTTTCGGCACTGAAATCATTGGCCATGTTCTTGAGAAAGGATAGGGACGATACCGCTTCCGGGATAATCACCTTTTTAAAAGGACTTCTTTCCGACAATATCCAATCCAGAGACTTCGCCACCGGCCCGTTCGGGACGGGGTACATTGTCAAGCGCGACCCGAAGACCGGGAAAAGCTACATAGAAGCCGATGAGATATACATCAGGCTGAAGGCTTACTTTGACTCTCTTCAAATCAAGCACCTCACCCATGTGGGCGGTCGGTTTGTCGGATCACCCGCGAGCATGAAGTGTACACGGGTGGAAAAGCTACCGGGTGGTACCGAATCCCTATACGACAGTGAGGGTGAACAGCTCTTCGACGCTGACGGCGAAGAGCTGCATGTGCCGTCCGGTGCGGGCGAAGAGGTGTACCGATGCTATTTCAAGACATCGGACGGCGAGCGAACCATCTACAACGAGTTCGACACGGACGACCTGGCACAGTGCCGGGAGTTCAACGTCAAGGCCGGCGTGACGGAACACGCGTCCAACCAATACTACTGGCGCAGGGTGGTCGGACTGGGTGATGACTACATCGACCTGTCCGTCACCGACTGCGACAGCGGCAGCACGGAGCCGAAGGCGGGCGACGAGATTGTGACCGTCGGCAACAAGACCAAGCCGGAGCGGCAGCACGTGTTCTATCTTTCCGCCTACGACGACGATGCCCCTTGCTTCAAACTGTACAGCGGCATCGACTCGTATTCGATGCTGAACAAGGAGGTGACTGTCATATCCCCCAATGCTGACAAGAATGTGTTTACGGGTAAGGTGGTCATCAAGTCAGGCTCGACCGGGTTCAAGAACTTCGACGACGCACCTGACATGGACGAAATCGAAATAGATGTTGCAGGAGCCAAGGAAGATGCGGCAAATGCGCTTACGGCGGCGTCCAATGCGGACAAGGCCGTGGGTAACCTGAACACGTATGTGGACGGCGCATTCAAAGACGGGGTCATTTCCGAAAGTGAAGCGGCCGCCATCGAGAAGTACATCAACATCGTCAACAATTCCAAGCAGTCAACCGAATCGGCCTACAATGTCCTCTACACCAACCCTTATCTGAGCGGAGAAGCAAAAACAAGTCTGCTCAATGCCAAGATAAATCTTTTCGGTGGCATCGAGAATTTGATAAATTCCATAAACACAGCTATCGCTGATGGTAAAACCACCATCGAAGAGAAAGCGGATGTAGATGCCAAGTTCGCTCTGTACAACGATGCGATGTCTGACTTTGAAACGGCTGTTGAGAATGCAAACAAGGCCATCCAGGAACAACTGAAAAGCTATTCAGACGAAGCACAGAGGCAGGCGGCAGAGGCCAATGCAGCCGCAAACAACGCCATCGGTGCGGCCAACGCGGCGGAAGATGCGGTAAGCGACCTGAATGTCTATGTGGACGGTGCGTTCAAGGACGGCATCATCACTGAAACGGAGGCGCAGGCCATCGAGAAATATATCAATACGGTCAACGAGACGAAGGCCACGCTGGAAACCACTTACAACAAGCTGTATGCCAATCCGTATCTTGAAGGAACGACCAAAACCAATCTGCTCAATGCCAAGATAACGTTGTTCGGTGCCATTGAAAACCTGATCAACTCCATCAATACGGCCATCGCAGACGGCAAGACGACCGTGGATGAGAAAAAAGATGTGGATGCCAAATACACCGCATTCATATCGGCCTACGCCTCGTTCAACTCTGCCGTCGAGGATGCGAACAAGACCATACAGGATAAAATCAAGGAACTTTCCGTTTCGGAAGCTATAGATGCCATCAAGGGACAAATATCTGAAGTGACGGATGCGGCCAAGAATGACATAGCTGTCAAGATGGGTTATAAGAACTATGCTGACATGGTGGCCGCCGCGGAAAAGGGTGAGACGGTCGTCAGCGGAGGTAAAATCAACACTACCCTGATAGAGGCACAGGCTATCGTTACCACGGCATTGATAGCGAGTGCCATCCGCACGTCGCGGCTTGACGTGAACGGCAAGTTTATTGTGGAGAGCGACGGTACGTTTCATGGAACGGACGGAACCTTGGAGAATATGCTGCTCACAGGGGCGTACCGTTCACCATTCAAGTCCGGCACATTCTCGTGGAAAGGCGGTCTTATCGCGACTCCCGGACTGCAGGACAACAATAATGTGATTATACCAAGTCCCACGCAAGGGGCCATGCTCTCCTGTGAACTTCCTGCATCAATGGACTATGACGGTTTTGTAGCAACCATACTTAACGAAGATTTTAATGGAGTAAAAACAAACGGCAGCCTGCATTTCTCAGGATATATTTCCGGAAGCACATTTGTTCCGGTATATGAGGATGGAACCAAATACAATTCGCTCGATATCGCGGCTCACGAAGGTGTCGAGATACAGGGCTTCTCGGACGGTTCCGCATTCAGGGGATGGATTGTCCGGAAGCGGTTTAAAATCATGAATGAAACCCCGACATATTACACAATCTCCCTTTATGCCTCCCCGTCCGAAGGCGGCACCGTTTCCGGCGGAGGACAGGCAGCAGCCGGAAGTGTCGGAACAATTGTCGCAACTCCCAACCAAGGATATGCGTTCACAAAATGGAGTGACGGCAATACCGACGCATCCAGACAAGTCGTGTGGGATTCAAACAAATCTTATACGGCATACTTCGAGAAATCCACAATCTATTACACGGTTACCTTACAGGTTTCTCCTACAGGAAGCGGAACCGTATCAGGTGGAGGTACATACAGTGCGGGGACTAAAAGAACCGTTTCTGCCGAGGCTAAAAGCGGATATGCTTTCAGCCGATGGGATGATGGGAATGCACAAATAGAACGGGTTGTGACCTGGGACAAAAACAAGACATTGACAGCTCTGTTTGTAAGCTATACGCCTTCTACCGGAGAACTGTTTACGTATGGAAATACCGGGACGTCCGATTATGCCTCCATTGCATATACGGATGGAACGGACTTGCGGGGGGCGTGGGTCTTGAAATCATTTGTCCTGAACGGTGTGTTCACGTCTGTAATAATCAAGTTTGACGAAGGACTTTTGACGGGTAAAATCATTGCCGGCAAATCATATACGCTTACGTTTGAATACAAAGGCACTGAATCCGGTGGAAACATGATTTTGATAGGGGTTGGTAAGGCAGACAGTACAAATCCAGAAAATATCGGGTTGTTTGACGGATTGGGCGTTCCGGTCTCAACTGAAGACATGACAAACGAATATAAGACAAAAAATGTTTCGTTCGTCGCGTCAAGAACGGCCACTTCAACGGATGCGCTCTATATAGCTGTTGGTAATACGATAAATCCCATATATTTAAGTAATTTCTCGATTAAGGAAAACATTTAAGCAGACAACAATATGAAACGATTAAACAAACCGGCCGAAACCATCAATCAGCTATTGGATAAAGTGGAGAATATGCCCGAAAAGGTGTCAGACGGGAAAACCCCAGTCCTGGAAACTGGCACGACAACCACGCTCGACCCCGGAGAGCAGGCTACATCTGAAGTGGTTGCCGACGGTACGGACGAGTCCGGCAACCCGAAGTACAAACTGAACTTCGGCATACCCCGTGGCGCCGACGGAACAAGTAGTGGCGGCGAAGGTATAGCTGACTCTGTGGATTGGTCAAACGTGGAAAATAAACCGAAATGGGTAGACTCTGACACCAAACCGAAATACACTGCAGCTGAAGTTGGTGCTCTTCCATCCGATACCGAGTTCAAGACAGTTAACGGAGAAAGTATCAAAGGAGAAGGGAATATTGAAATAACAGGCGGAAGCGGCGGAATATCCGATGCTCCTTCTGACGGGTTCAATTACACACGCAAAGACGGGAAGTGGGAAAAGCAGCCTGTCCTAAACATATATTCAATCGACTATATCCCTGCCGAACACCTTGCTTCCAACGTGAGCGATATACCTGTCGACGCATCAAAAATAGAAGATCTGATGAGTCACGCGGACGGGATAAGGCTGGGAGGTGTCGGCTTTGTGTTACAAAGCGGAGGTGTTGCATTAGCCTCGTGCATAAGAATTATATTTGATGGCAATCGTTTTGCCATTACATGCGTGGTCAGTGCAGATGAAAAACAATATATTGAAGCCGACCGGATTGTTACCATTGATTTCAACAACTCGACGAACACTTATTCGACTTATGTCAGGGCCATATCGGAAGGAGGGGGCGGCAGTTCGGAAGGCGGTTCTTGGGTGTATGACCTCAATCCGTTAATCCTTATGCTGACAACTGGGTCATCCAGTACCGACATAAGTGCAGCGGTAGGCGGTTTGTCGGGGTTTGAAGCAATAGGGCAGGCGGCAAAGGACGGGAAAGCGGGACGGTGTGTGGTTGAAGGAAACGCATATCTAAATTTCGCCCTTTCCTCTATAGAAGCGAGCAACTATAGTTATTTATATATTTTCGGGCTTTCGGGAATAATCAGTGACCCGCAGAACCAAGTGGGCTTTTACATGATAGAATATGATAAATTGGATGGAACATTCTCATGTCGCGTTGTTTTATGTCAATCTTCCTCTACATACACCGTTCCCGAAGAAATCTTGTCACTGGAAGACTCCTCGACATCCCAAGAAGTATCTGATGCCATCGGAGGGCTGGATGGACTGAAGAATGCCATTAGTGCTGTGGAAGCAGGAGATACCATATTAATTCACGTGACTGGAATGGCCGAACGGGTGCAGGCGGTTTGTGTAAACAATCCGGGCGGTAATATGTATATGTTTGGGTTCAATAGTATGCTGCTCGGAAAATCACTTGTCCAATGTTATATTTCCTATACGACAGGGACGTTCGCATTTCAGAAAAAGACATTGATAGAATAAAGAAGCAGCGATTGAGTGGTGTGTAAGCTCCCATTCAATCGCTGTTCAAAGTCCATTTGAAAAAATCAAATTTGTCACATTTTGTTTTTGTTGCCCGACTGTTAAAATCTCACATTTTGTTTTGGAGAAGTTACACAAAGCGATTTGAGGTTTGTATATCTGGCAGTGAAAGGATAGGGTACACCCAAAAAAGAAATCCTGAAAGTCGATTGTTGACTTTCAGGATTCTCGTAAGAGCGGAAGACGGGACTCAAACCCGCGACCCTCAGCTTGGAAGGCTAATGCTCTATCAACTGAGCTACTTCCGCAATTTTAGTGGGCAAAGATGGATTCGAACCACCGAAGGCGTAAGCCA
>CALUFR010000073.1 GCA_944319875.1 uncultured Bacteroides sp. | reverse complement strand
TCTTTGAGTGTTAAGAAATAATAAAAAGGTTAAATCTTCACCTTTTAGAATGTACCCCTAAAGGTTATGCCCATATTTCTGACTTATAACTCACAAAATATTGAGTAATAACTGGTTGCAAATACTGCATTGTACCTCCTTGATCACTATAGTAATTCCCAATAGAACAACAATAATTGGTTGGCGTGCTTTTGATGGTTGTACATCTTTAAAAGAGATTAGAACCACTCGTGAAATATTCACAAAATTCAGAGAC
Source organism: uncultured Bacteroides sp. (assembly GCA_944319875.1). Taxonomy (GTDB): domain Bacteria; phylum Bacteroidota; class Bacteroidia; order Bacteroidales; family Bacteroidaceae; genus Bacteroides. Next base: position 31,688 of record CALUFR010000073.1, on the reverse strand, counting down.
TGCTTTCCTAAAGACGCTCAATTACAAGAAATATAAATTTTAAAATGTAGATGAATATGAAAACAAAAATCCCCGGCCTCACCTTCTCGTGGAAGCGTGCCATCGGCCTCACCCAACTGAAACAAAAGATATCCCGAGAAACCGGCATCCCCATGACAAAGCAAGGAATAGAACGTAAAATAGGAAGCGCGATTTTGAAGAAACTAATAGGAAAGTAAAATATGAACAATCACATTTTAATAGGTGTCGTGGCTGGCGACATGATAGGTTCGGTGTACGAACGTTTTCCGACAAAAGAGTCGGATTTTCCTCTGTTCAGCGTGTTCTCACGCTTTACGGATGATACAGTGATGACCATGGCCAATGCGGACTGGCTACTCCACGGGGGAGACCTTACGCGCATCATGCAGAAATATGGACGAAGGTTTCCACGTGCCGGATATGGAGGGCGGTTCCGCCAATGGCTTCGTGAAGCAAATCCGCAACCTTATCAGAGTTTTGGCAATGGCTCCGCGATGCGGGTATGTCCGGTAGGATGGGCGTTCGATTCGTTGGAAGAGACATTAGAAGCCGCACGGGAAAGTGCGGAGGTGACGCATAACCATCCGGAAGGCATCAAAGGGGCACAGACTACGGCGGCTTGCGTGTTCCTGGCACGCACGGGCAAGTCCAAGCAGGAAATCAAGAAGTATGTGGAGGAGGCTTTCGGCTATGACTTAAACAGGACGTGTGAGGAAATCCGTCCGAAGTATGATTTTGACGTGACTTGCCAAGGGACGGTGCCGGAAGCGATTATCGCTTTCCTAGAAAGTACGGACTATGAGCATGCCATCCGTCTGGCCATCTCGCTGGGAGGCGATGCGGATACCTTGGCGGCCATTACGGGCGGCATAGCGGAAGCCTATTACAAAGAGATTCCCGCCTACATCGAGGAATGGGTGTTGCAACGGCTTCCGGAGGATTTTATCCGGCTGATGCAGGAGTTTGGCAAGAAATATGGAAATCTTTCAGAGGAGGAATAGAACGGGAAATAGGGAGTGTGATTGTGAAAAGACTGATAGGGAAGTAGTGATAGGGAAGTAGAAAGTAGAAGAATATTAAACAGGATATTTGGGTATTCCGAATAGTTTTATTACCTTCGCAACATTAGAACCTGCCAAGCCTCTTAATAATGCTCAAATCGGCGGGTCTTTTTTTAATATACCTATATGAAAGCGAATTTCAGGGTTTGCAATCTCAATAATATTAAGGAATAAACGTCATGGCAAACGAAATACAATTTCTACTTTACAATATGCCCGAAGAAGAGGGCAAAGTGCAGGTCGTCATCAAAGATGATACAATTTGGTGTACACAAAAGGCAATGGCTCAACTATTTGACGTTGATAAATCGGGTATCAGCCGTCACATTGCCAACATATACAAAGATGGTGAATTGTCTCCCGATACGACAGTTGCAAAAATTACAACCGTCGTGAACAGAGGTATAAGAGGAGAGGTTGAAGAGCTTGTTGATTTCTACAACCTTGATATGATTATCTCCGTCGGTTATCGTGTAAATTCCGCAAAAGCCACCCGTTTCCGCCAATGGGCTACAAAGATACTTAATGAGTATATTCGCAAAGGTTTCGTATTGGACGATGACAGATTGAAGCAAGGAACGGCAGTATTTGGTAAGGATTATTTTCGCGAATTGCTCGAAAGGGTGCGCTCCATTCGTGCGAGTGAACGGCGCATCTGGCAACAGATAACGGATATTTATGCCGAATGCAGTACAGACTATGATCGCAACTCCCCGACAACAAAAGAGTTTTACGCAATGGTGCAAAACCGCTTCCACTATGCGATTACCGGACAGACGGCAGCTGAAATCATTTACACCAAGGCAGACCATACTAAAGAACACATGGGGTTGACCACATGGAAGAACTCTCCCAAAGGGCGAATACTCAAATCGGATGTGTCAATAGCGAAGAATTATTTGGACGAGAAACAAATCCGGCAATTGGAGCGCACGGTAACTTCTTATTTTGATTATATAGAAAATCAAATTGAGCGTCAAAATCCTTTCACCATGGAGCAATTCGCCGCAAGCGTAAACAAGTTCCTGACATTCAATGATTATAAGATCTTGCCTGACAAAGGGCGTATATCATCGGTGCAAGCAAGGGAAAAGGCTGAAAGTGAGTACGACATATTCAATCGTACACAACGCATCGTTTCCGACTTTGACAAGGAGGTTAATAATATGCTGGGGAAGTAACAAATAAGCATCATCTGCGAGGATGTGTCAAAACAGTAGTGTACCTATCATTCTGTCATGCTGAACGTATGTAAAGCATCTCTCGATGGCAGAAATAAGTGAGAAACTCTTCGTTTCGCTCCATTAGACCGCGCAAAGTGAAAGTTACACAAGTGTTCTCGGACAGTTTCGCAAGGGGATTGTGACTCGGTCATTTGACTTAGTCAATTCTCATGCAAAAGTGACTATGTGAAAGTTTTATTCCCTGGTCTTACCTTTTCATGGAAGCGTGCCATCGACCTTATCCAACAGAAACAAAAGATAGCCCGAGAAATCGGCATCCCCATGACAAAGCAAGGTTTTATTGACGACAAAGGTTCGGCCGAGGTTTTTCTGCAAATAGGCCAATTTTGAAAGATTAGATGAGGACGAGATTTTCTATATCTGGAGTTTGGATATGTAAAGGCAATTTTTTACTTTTGTAAAAGTAGAATTATTCTCTTTATAATAATAGAGGCATGTCACGGGAGGAAACATATCAACTGAAATTTACCATTGCTTTGGTAGCGGATTTTGCAAAAGCCTATCATATCAAACAAAAGCAGGCTTATAACTATTTGCGCCGTTTCAAGGGATTTGATTTCTTGCAAAAGCACTATGGCGTTATGCATACCCAGTCATTTGAGGACGCAATAGAGGTGTTGACATTGGTGTGCCGAAGAAATGGAGGGCAGTTATAATTCTGAAACAAAAATATGCGCAAAAAGACAAAGAAACTGGGAATCATTCTCTTGACAGTTATTTTAGTTCCCTTACTGATTCCTCAGAATCTGGAAATGCCGGTGCAGGGTGCGACGAATGCGGACTTTAACCCGCAGACGTTCTGGTATCATCCTTGGGGAACTTCCATCGTGCATAAAGGGGTAGATATCTTTGCCAAACGGGGGACAAGCGTGCATTCTTCCACCATAGGCATTGTCCTGTTTACCGGAAGCTTTGGGAAAGGCGGAAACATGGTGGTGGTATTAGGACCCAAATGGCGGCTTCACTATTATGCGCATTTGGACGAAATACGTACTTCCGTATTTTCTATTGTAGGGCACGACACCGAGATAGGCACGGTAGGCAATACGGGGAATGCCGCCACGACCCCGTCGCATTTGCATTACGGAGTCGGGACGCTTGTTCCTTATCCTTGGCGGATAGATTCCTCTCCCTTAGGCTGGCAGAAGATGTTCTATCTGAACCCGATAAAATACTTGGAATAAGGAGGGCTTTATGTTGAGTGGCTTTTAAAAGTAATTACTCAATGGGCACTCCTTTGTAGAAATCCAAAATCTTCACGCGGAACAGATATTCGTACTTGGCCTGTAGCTCGTCGCTTTGCGCCTTCATCAGGTTTTGTTTGGCTTCGTTGTATTCCACGGCGTTGACTTTCCCGTTCTCAAACTTCTCACTCATCAGGCTGAATGATTCTTGGCTGGCAAGGGCGGCGGCATGGCTGCTGGTGTACTTGCTCTCCGAGGCTACGGCGTTGTACCACGCCTGCTGTATCTCCTTGTAGAGCGACTTCTTGGCGTTGTCCAGTTGCAGGGCGTAATTGTCGCGCTGGAGGCGGGCGGCGCGGACACGGTTGCGGGTGCTGAGGCGGTTGAACAGGGGGACGCTGAGGCTCAGCCCGATGTACTTGTTGAAGTTGTCGCCCATCTGCTGGCGGAAGTTGCGGTTGATGGTGCTGTAGTAGCTGGTTCCCAGGCTTCCGTTCAAGCTAAGTTGCGGGTAGTAACCGCTTTGAGCGATGCGGATGCTGTGCTTGCTGCCTTCCAACCGGTATTGGGCGGCACGGATGACGGCTTTCTGCCCCAATGCCTGTTGGTAAATGTCATCGGGCGGTGTGAGGGCGGCTGGTTGGAACGTTGCGGCGGGTGCCTCTAGAATAAAGCCTTCCGGAGAGGGAAGTTCAATGAGTTGTGCCAGGTCAAGCAGTGCCAAACGGTAATCGTTGTGAGTCTGGACTACGGTCATTTCATCTTGTGCTACACGTGATTTGGCATCAGCTACTTCGGCTGGAGAGGCTTTGCCTACGGCGGCCAGACGGGTGATGCGTTCCTTTTGCTGTTTGCTCAGTTCGGCTTGTCCCAGGGCTACTTCGTGCAGTTCCTGGTTGAAGAGCACTTGCAAGTAGGCCGAAGCGATGTTGATGCTGATGTCTTCCTTCGCTTTGTCCAGGTCTGCCGTAGCGGCTTTCAGATTCAGCTTGGCAAGGGAGTATTGGTTGGGCAGTTCCAGACCGGTAAACAGAGGGATGCTGGCGCTGAGTGACATGTTGGTGCCGTTGCTGCTGGTGTTGACGTAGACGGTGGAGTAGTCGCCCGTGGCTTCGTCGGGCACGGCGGTTTGTGTACGGCCCCAGTTCCAGCTTTGGCCGGCACTGCCGTTCAGGTTCGGCAGGCGTGCCCATTTGGCGGTGTTTACTTCCACAGCACTTTGTTCGGCCTGGTTGGCGGCCTGGCGGATATCAATGTTATGTTCAATGGCGTAGTCGATGCAACGACGCAGGGACCAAGGCTCTTGGGCATGAGTTTGTATGCCACAGGCTGTCACGGTGGCTATCAGGAGCAGATATACTTGTTTCTTCATATATAATTAATGGTATAACAGTTGAATTTACTTCTGTATTTCGCTGCCTCGAATGCGGTCGGTAGCAGTGATGCCGCTGAGTACGGCGATGCGGATGCCGTCACTCAGCCCGACTTGGATGGGCTGGCGGCGGAACGACTGATGGGGCACGCTGTCCGTGAGGACGTAAACAAACGTGCTGTCGTCCTTAAACTCCACGCAACCTTCTGGGATGGCCAGCGTCTGGTGTACACGCTCCAGGACGATTTCGGCGTTAGCGGAGTAGCCAGAGCGGATGACTACGCTGTCCGGCGCGTCTACCGCCGCCTTAATCTCGAACTGGTTGGCACCGTTGTCTTCCGTCGCCTTGGGCGAGATGTATTCCAGGGTGGCGTCAAAACTGAGGTTCTGCAAGGCACCGATGGTCAGCTTCACAGGCATGCCTTCGTGTACACGACCTACCTCGGTCTCGTCAATGTTGCCCCGGAAGATGAGGTCGTTCATATCGGCCACGGAGGCAATGGTCGTACCGTCATTCATCGTGTTGGCCATGATGACGGAGTTACCCACTTTCACCGGCACGTCCAAGATGAGGCCGTCGATGGTGCTGCGGATGAGGGTGCTGCTGATGTCGGCACTGCGTTGGGTGATGCCGTCGCGCACAATCTCCAGGTTATCCCGCGCCGCCTGCAATTCTTCCCGTTGCTGCTTCAGGTTGACCTCGCTCTGCTCGTATTCTTCGGCACTGATGAGTTGGTCTTGATAGAGTTTCTCCACGCGGTTGAAATCTGTTTCCGCCTGCTTTACGTTGATTTCCGCCAGGCGCACGCGGCTCTCGGCGGCGTTCAGCGTACCCAGTTCGGGGATGACTTTCACCTTGGCAATGACTTCATTCTTTTTCACTTGCTGTCCGGCCTCCTTATAGAGCACGTCAATGATGCCGGATATCTGCGGCTTGATTTCCACCTCATCACGGGGTTCCACCTTGCCCGTGGCGACGGTCGTCTTTTCCAGGTCGGCCACTTCGGGGCTGACTATCTCGTAGACCACTTCCTCCGGCTGCGACTTTTGCCACAGGAATACGAAGGTCCAAATGAACACTAGCCCCACGATTGTGAGCAGTGCAATCTTAAATACTTTTCTTGTCTTCATCTTATCATTACATTTAATTGTTTTATTCATCCCTTATTGCTTCTATCGGCTTGACCGCCATGGCGCGGTAGGCGGGTGCCAGTCCGGCAAGCAGCCCCATGCCGATGAGCAACAGGCAGGTGCCTATCGCCATGCCGAAGGAGACTTGGTAGTGCACCTCAATGACGCCCGATGGATTGGCCGCGTTCTCCACTAACTGCAGGACGCCTACGGCAAACGAGATGCCTGCCATGCCTGCTACGGTAGTCAGCACCATGCTTTCGGACAATATCTGTTGCAGGATGTCCCGCGGACGGGCGCCGATGGCGCGGCGGATGCCTATCTCCGTGGTTCGTTCGCGTACGGTGACCATCATGATGTTGCTCACACCGATAGCTCCCGCCAAGAGGGTGCCCAATCCCACGAGCCAAGCCAGCAGGCGCACACCAGTCAGTAGGTTGTCCATCATGGCGAACATCACTTCGAGGTTGAGCAGCATCACTGCCTGGTCGTCCGTAGGACTGATGTAGTGCGCTTGGCGCAGCACGTCCTTCACCCGCGGCTCCACATCCTTGACTTTCACTCCGGGCTGCATGGTGAAGCAGATGACCTCTAAGCGGTCGCCCAGGTTGTACATCTTCTGCATGGTGGTGAAGGGCAGTACGACGCTTTCCGACGCTTGACCCTGTATGTTGACGTTACCTTCGGAAGAACACATGCCCACGACCCGGTAATAGACGCTGTCCACTTGCACGTAGCTTCCGCAGGGGTCGCCTCCACTCGGGAAGAGGCTCTCGTACACACGTTTGCCGATGACGCACACCTTGCGTGCCTCGCGAATGTCCACGTCATTGATGAAGCGTCCGTACTCCATCTCCTGATGTTCTATCGCGTCATAATTGGGATAGAGCCCTTTGACGATGGTGTTGTCGTACTTGTTTCCCTCGAATACGCTGAGCTTGCCCCATTGTGTCACGCTGGGGCTGACCACGTCCACGCCCTCGATGCGCCGGATGCGTTCGATGTCCGCTACTTCCAAGTCCCAACGCCTTCCCTTGCGGAAACCTTTGTAGGGTTCGTTGGTCCTGTCCGCTACGATGAAGCCGGAGTTGGTGGCAAAGCCCTCGAACTGTTTCTTTAGTTCTTGCTGGATGCCTTGCCCGCCGCCTATCAGTGCCACGAGCATAAAGATGCCCCAAAACACGCCGAACGCCGTAAGCAAGCTGCGCGTTTTGTTTCGCGTAATGGTAAGGAGGATTTCCTCCATTGTGTCTCTGTCTACTTTCATATCAATCTGCCCTCAATGCTTCAATCGGTCTGATTTTGGTTGCCTTCCGTGCCGGGAAGAAGCCTGCCAGCGTGCCTGCCACAATCAAGGTGACGGTGGCCTGGATGGCGATGCGCAGGTCTACGGTCGGGTCGCTGAACATCTGCACCTGGAACATGCCGTTGTCCACGTTCTGCGAACCGAAGGCCACGTTCATCCATTCCGTCACGCCGATGCCCGCCACCATGCCTACGTAGCCAAAGATGGTGGTGATGGTAACGCTCTCCACGATGATGAGCCACAAGATGCTGCGTGGCTTGGCACCCAACGCTTTACGGATGCCGAACTCGTGGGTACGTTCCCGCACGGTGATGAGCATGATGTTGCTCACGCCCACGATGCCGCTCAGCAGGGTGAAGATGCCTATCACCCAGATGGCGGTGCGGAGGATGCCCATGGCGTTCTGCGTTTGTAGGTAGTTGGTGAAGCGGTTCCATATCCAAATGGCACCGTCGTCCGTGGGGTCGAAGCGGTGGTTCTGCCCGATGACACGGCGGTAGTTCTCCTCAAACGCTTCGTTCTTCGCCTCGTCTGTCAGCCCTTTGGTGGTGAAGATGATGCTGTTCAGTTTGTCGCCTTTGTTATAGATGGTCTGCAAGGTGGTAAAGGGAATGAAAGCCTGGCTTGGCTCACTGCTTCCTTCATCGTTGTAGAGACCCACGACCTGGTAAGCCACACCTCCCGCCCGGACAAATTTGCCGTAGGGCGAGATATGCGTCTTGCCGAAGAGCACATCCGCCGACTTCTTGTGCAGGATGATGACCTTGCGCCGTTCCTTGATGTCGGTCTGGTTGATAAAACGTCCGCCCGCCGTCTTTACGGCTTCCACTTCTACATAATTGGGATATACGCCCAGCAGAGAGAGGTTGACGTACTCCGCGCCGTAGCTGATGTCCATACTGCTTTGCGAGAGGGTGGCTCCCGCGCTTTCCACATGGTCGGGGAAGAGGCGTTCCGTGTCGTCCAGGTCACGGTTGTCCAGTTGGATGTGGCGGCCTTCCTTCAGTCCGTCATAAGGCTTGGTAGTCCATCCTTGGAAGATGCGGATGGAGTTGAGTGCCCGTTCCGAGGCATTCTGCTCGAAGGCGTGTATCAGTCCGTTGCCCGCACCCAGCAGCACGATGAGCATGAAGATGCCCCATGCCACGGCAAATCCCGTCAGGAAGGTGCGGAGTTTGTTGCGTTTGAGGGTGCCGTATATTTCTTGCCAAAGGTCAATCATTTCATCAGCCCTCCCTGTCCGAAAGGTGAAGCGTCGTGGTTCAGGTTTTCCTCGATGGTGCCTATCACGCCGTCTTTGATATGGATAATTTTGTCTGTCTGGTTGGCTACACCGCTCTCGTGGGTCACGACGACAATGGTCATACCTGTTCGGTGGAGGTCCTTTAGGATTTGCATTACTTCGACCGAGGTCTTGCTGTCCAGTGCACCCGTAGGTTCGTCGGCCAGGATGATTTGCGGCCGGGTGATGAGGGCGCGGGCGATGGCCACACGTTGCTTCTGTCCGCCGGACATCTCATTGGGCATGTGGTGCGCCCAGTCCTTCAGCCCTAGGCGGTCGAGGTATTCCATGGCAAGCATGTTGCGCTTTTTGCGGCTCACACCTTGGTAGAAGAGGGGAAGGGCGACGTTCTCCACTGCGTCTTTGAAGGAGATGAGGTTGAACGACTGGAAGATGAAGCCGATCATGCGGTTGCGGTACTCCGCCGCACGATTCTCGCTCAGGTTTTTGATGAGCGTGCCGTTCAGATAGTATTCGCCCGTGTCATAATTGTCCAGGATACCCAATATATTTAATAAGGTGGATTTACCCGACCCCGAGGCACCCATGATGGATACGAACTCTCCCTTTGCGATGTCCAGATTGATACCTTTCAGAACATGAAGCGGCGCTCCGTTGTAATAGGTCTTGTTGATGTCTTTTAGTTGTATCACGGCTTTTTTGATTTATACCTCTTGTTTTCGTTATTAGACGCACATATGTGCTAAAAAGTTGCGAAAGGTACGGACTTTTTTTCTTTTTTCTGCTAACCTGTGCCTGACGAGGACTTTTTTCGGAAAAAGATTTTGTTGTTTCATTTTTCTTTGTCAAATTTGTAACCAAGTATTAATATTAACCCTTTAACAAAAAAGAATATCATGAATTCAAACATGGAGAAACCCTATGTGGTGGGTATCGACATAGGCGGTACGAATACCGTATTTGGCATCGTGGATGCGCGTGGTACAGTGATTGCAAGCGGTTCTGTCAAGACAGGCGCTTATGCGGAAGTGGAAACATACGTAGACGAAGTCTGTAAAAACCTTATTCCCCTGCTCGAAGCCAATGGCGGAAAGGATAAAATAAAGGGAATCGGTGTGGGAGCTCCCAATGGCAACTATTATACGGGTACTATTGAGTTTGCCCCAAACTTGCCGTGGAAGGGCGTTATTCCTCTGGCTGCTCTGTTTGAGGAGCGATTGGGCATTCCGACGGCTCTGACCAATGACGCCAATGCGGCTGCCATCGGCGAGATGACCTACGGTGCGGCTCGTGGCATGAAGGATTTTATCATGATTACGTTGGGTACGGGTGTAGGCAGCGGTATCGTGATTAATGGTCAGCTGGTTTATGGACACGACGGCTTTGCCGGTGAACTGGGGCATGTCATCATACGTCGCGAGAACGGTCGTGTGTGCGGTTGCGGACGTAAGGGGTGTCTCGAGACGTATTGTTCGGCTACAGGTGTGGCCCGCACGGCTCGTGAATTCCTGACGGCACGAACCGAACCGAGCCTGCTTCGCTCCATTCCGGCCGAAAACATCACATCGAAGGATGTGTATGATGCAGCCGTGAAAGGTGACAAGTTGGCCCAAGACATCTTCAACTTTACGGGAGAGATTTTGGGTGAAGCCTTGGCCGATGCCATTGCTTTCTCAAGTCCCGAAGCCATCATACTCTTCGGTGGTTTGGCCAAGTCCGGTGACTACATCTTCAAGCCCATTCAGGAAGCTATTGACAAGAATGTGCTCAATATCTACAAAGGCAAGACCAAGTTGCTGATGTCCGAGCTGAAGGATGCCGATGCCGCTGTGCTGGGAGCCAGTGCATTGGGTTGGGAACTGAAGTGATGTGAAGATACTATAATATGGTAAAAAAGGGAAGCCCCACATATATGGAGGCTTCCCTTTTTTATCTTGTCTAAGCAAGGCTCCCTTGGCCTTAGGCGTTGGCTCTTTTCTCTTTGATACGAGCTTTCTTGCCAGTGAGGTTGCGCAGGTAGTACAGTTTGGCGCGGCGTACTTTACCAACCTTGTTCACCTCAATGCTGTCGATAGCTGGTGATTCGATGGGGAAGATACGTTCTACACCTACAGTACCCGACATCTTGCGTACGGTGAAACGCTTCTTTTCACCATGGCCGGAAATTTTGATAACAACACCGCGATACAGCTGAACGCGTTCCTTGTTACCTTCTACGATACGGTATGCTACGGTTACGGTGTCACCTGCTTTAAAGCTGGGGTGCTGCTTGCCGGTAGCAAATGCTTCTTCTTCAATTTTAATTAAATCCATTGTTTTATTGATTAAAATGTTATCGTTACTACGCAACATACTAGGCTTCTCTCTGTTTTTCCTGACAGCGATTGCGCGAAAGCGGATGCAAAGGTGCGAATTATTTACCGGATACACAAATGTTTGGCGTTTTTTTTCTCCTTTTGCGAAGAAAAGCGGTTCACTTGTTTTCGCCGAATGGCTTGCTTTCCTTGGAGAAACGGTGCACGCTTGTTGCCGTTGCTTGTTGGTTGTTCCGATTTTTTTTTCGTACTTTTGTGTCGGTTTAGAAAATAGAAGAACGATGGAAATAAAAAGGAAATATTCAAGATGGACGACGGTGGCGATGCTGACCTGCGTATGCGCTTTGGCTTCCTGCCATGCCGGATATGAAGTAACGAAAGTGGAAGGTGCACGGGTGGCGATGGATGCCACCTGGGATGCAGATGCGGACCCGGAAGCGTTGGCCTTGCTGGAACCTTATAAGACAGGGATGGACAGCCTGATGAACCAGGTAAGGGGAGTGGCCGCTGTGTCGATGGATCGCTACAGGCCCGAGAGTCCGTTGTCCAACCTCGTGGCTGATGTTCTGCGTGAGGCGGCTTCTTCCACGCTGAGGCATCCGGCTGATGTGGGATTGGTGAATATCGGCGGCATCCGTAATGTGCTGACCCAAGGGAACATCACTACGCGCACGATTTATGAAATCCTGCCCTTTGAAAACTCTCTCTGCGTGTTGACATTGAAGGGAAGTGATTTGAAGGCCCTCTTTGGTAATATTGCGAAGCGGGGAGGTGAAGGCGTGAGCGGCGTGAAGCTGATTATCAGCGCTGACGGGCAGGTGCTTGAGGCCTCAGTAGGTGGTAAAGAAGTGGAGGACGGACGGCTTTATACGGTGGCCACCGTTGACTACCTGGCCGAAGGAAACGACGGCATGCAGGCACTGACCGGAGCCGTGAAGAAAGTATGTCCCGACGGTGTCACGTTGCGCGGTCTTTTTATGGATTACGTGGATCGTCAGACGAAGGAAGGGAAGCTGGTGACTTCCCGTGTGGAAGGACGCGTGGTGGTGAAGAAGTAAAGAAGAAAGAAATAACGGTTAAACGAAAGGAAGCAATCAGTATGAAACAGATTTGTATGTTTGTATTGCTGACCTGGTGTGTGGCAGCGTCCCTCACGGCTCAGCAGACGAAAGAACTCTATATTTTGCACACCAGCGACACGCATAGCCGCTTGGAATCGGTGGAGGCTGACGCCGCCGATGAAAACGCCGGGAAGGGAGGGGCTGTGCGCAGGGCTACGTTTATCCGCCAGTTCCGTGCGGAGCACCCCAATACGCTGGTGTTCGATTGTGGCGATATTTCGCAAGGCACGCCTTACTATAATTTTTATCAGGGTGAAATTGAGGTGAAGATGATGAATCTGATGAGCTATGATGCCATGACCATCGGCAACCATGAGTTTGATTTTGGCATGGAGAATATGGCACGCTTGTTCCGTCTGGCTCAGTTTCCTGTAGTTTGCGCCAACTATGGCGTGGAGGGTACGCCGCTCGAGGGTTTGGTGAAACCTTATGTCGTAATAGAACGTGACGGTTTGCGCATCGGTGTTTTCGGCTTGTCCCCTCGGATGGAAGGACTGGTACAAGGCAGCAAATGTGAAGGAGTGGAATATCGCGACCCCATCCGGACGGCACAGGAAACGGCCGATCTGCTTCGTGATGAAGAAGGGTGTGACGTGGTGATTTGCCTCTCTCATTTAGGTATCCGTGGCTTGACGCCGGACGATGTTTGTGACGAGACGCTGGCCGTGAAGACCTCGGGCATTGATGCCATTCTGGGCGGCCATTCACATACATTCATGGAGAAGCCGCAGGTTTTTCGCAATGCCGAGGGGAGCGAGGTCTCTGTCTTCCATACGGGTAAAAACGGCGTGTATGTGGGAGTATGGACATTGACGTTAACGAAGCAATAATTATTCTGTCGTTATGAGAAATTTTGGGTCGAAACGCGTTTGTCTGCTGATTCTTTTAGTTTTATCTTTTGTCAATCGAGCAGTCTCTGAAACCAAAGATACGGTTGTGCCATTTCCCTCTATATCGCATGGAGAGGCTTCTTTTCTTTATGCGATGAAGGACGACGCGGCTTGCCGCCAATGGGTGGACTCAGTAATGAAGACTTTGAATTTGCGCGAACGCATCGGACAGCTTTTCATCTACACCATCGCGCCCACGCAAGACAAGCCGAACGTAGATCTCCTGCGCAAAGTAGTGAAAGATTATAAGGTGGGCGGTCTGCTTTTCTCCTCCGGCACGGTGCCCAATCAGGTGGCACTCACCAACTTGGCGCAGGAATGGGCCGACGTGCCTTTGATGATAACATTGGATGGTGAATGGGGACTGTCCATGCGGTTGAAGGAGACACCCCGCTTTCCGCGCAACATGATTTTGGGTTGTATCCGCAATGATAGTTTGCTTTATGAATATGGACGTGAGGTGGCTCGTGAGTGCCGTGAGATGGGCATTCATGTCAACTTTGCCCCTGTAGCCGATGTGAACATCAATCCCTCGAACCCTGTCATCAACACCCGCTCTTTTGGTGAAGACCCCGTGAACGTGGCCCGTAAGGTGGTGGCTTATGCCCGCGGACTTGAAGACGGTGGCGTGATTTCCGTGGCCAAGCATTTCCCAGGTCATGGCGATACGAACGTCGACTCCCATAAAGCTCTGCCCACATTGCGCTTCTCGCGCGAAAGGATGGATAGCGTAGAGCTTTACCCCTTCCGCCGGGTGATAGAGGCCGGGTTGAACGGCATTATGGTGGGGCATCTCTCTGTTCCTGCCTTGGAAGGCAAGGAAGGAGTGCCGGCCTCTCTTTCGCGCAAAATTACGCACGATCTTCTGATGGACGAACTTCGCTTCAAGGGATTGGTCTTCACAGACGCTCTCGCTATGAAGGGCGTTGCGGGGAATTCCTCGCTCTGCCTTGAGGCGTTGAAAGCAGGGCATGACCAATTGCTTGTGCCGCGCCGCATCAAGGAGGATGTAGAGGCGGTGCTTCGTGCCGTGAAACGAGGAGAGCTTTCCGAGGAAGACATTGCGGACAGATGCCGCAAGGTGTTGACCTACAAATATGCATTGGGGTTAAGCAGGAAGCCTTTCGTACGTCTTTCGGGACTCAGTACCCGCCTCAATACACCTTATGTGCGTGACCTTGTGCGCCGCCTGAATCTGGCGGCCATCACCGTGTTGGGTAACGGAGAGAAAACGTTGCCTTTGGATCCTACGATAAAAGACGTGGCGGTGCTCAACGTGGGTGACCGTACGGAGCTGATGCCCTTCCTACAAACTCTGCATAATTATGTTGCGCCCGAGTGTTTCGACGTACCTCGTGGTATGGATACTGCACAAAGTGCTACCTTCCGGAAGAAAATCGTCTCCTATCGGCGAGTGCTGGTGTGCGTCACGGAGGATAAGTTGGCCTCTTATCGTACCTTCTTTGAGACTTTCGCCTCGGAGGTCCCCGTGACCTATATACTTTTCGTCCAGGGGCAACGGTTGAAGCCATGGATGGACGGATGTCTGAAGAAAGCTTCGGCCGTCGTTTTGGCTCATACCTCCGATGAGGATGTGCAACGGGGCGTGGCGGACATACTTTACGGAGCTATGGGTGCTGACGGACGTCTTTCGGCCGGCATCGGTGGAGCCTTTGCCGCGGGCGAAGGCGTGACTCTTGAGGCTCGTTCGCTTCCCCGCTACAATCCCGACGAGCATGGCATGGATGCGGGCATTCTTTCCCAGATAGACGAAATTGTCGAAGAAGGTATCCGTAAGGGTGCTTTTCCCGGATGTCAGGTCGTTGTGTGGAAGGACGGACATGAGATGTTCAACAAGGCTTTCGGCACGCAGGAGAAAGGAGGAAGAACTCCCGTGGAGGTGACCGACGTTTACGACTTGGCTTCGCTGACCAAGATGACGGCCACCTTGTTGGCGGTGATGAAGCTCTATGACCAAGGTCTTCTGAGCTTGACAGACTACGCCTCGACCTATCTTCCTTTCTTGAAAGGAACGGATAAAGAACGTATCACTCTTCGTGAGTTGTTGATGCATGAGTCAGGCTTGCCTTCCACCCTCTTGTTTTATCAAGACGCAATTGACAAGGAAAGTTACACGGGCACTCTGTTCAAGGGAAGCGCTGACCGCCTTCACACTGCCCGTCTCGGACGTAGCACATGGGGTAATCCCAATTTCCGCTTTCGCAAGGGGCTGACCTCTTCGTGCAAGACAGATAGTTGCACTGTCCAAGTGGCCGATAGCCTTTGGATTCAGGCTTTCTTCAAGCAAGAAATGATGAAAAAGATTGCCGATTCGCGTCTTCGCGACAAACGTTATCGTTATAGTTGTGTGGGATTCATCCTTTTGCAACAGGTGGTGGAAGCCCGTACAGGTCTTCCGATGAGCGAGTTTCTCCGGCGAGAGTTCTATGAACCGATGGGCTTGACGCACACCGGTTTTCATCCCTTGAATTTTCTGCCTGCCCGGCATATTGTACCCACTTCGACGGATGCCTTCCTGCGAAAGACTACCTTGCGGGGATTTGTTCATGACGAATCGGCCGCTTTTTTGGGTGGCGTGTCAGGTAATGCGGGGCTGTTTTCGAACGCTTCTGAGGTAGCGGCTCTTTGTCAGATGTTGCTTGATGGAGGTGTGTATCGGGGACGGCGCTATTTGAGTGCCGAGACTTGTCGTGTTTTCACGAAACAGACTTCTCGCATCAGTCGCCGGGGAATGGGGTTCGACAAACCCGATAAGAAGAATCCGCGTCTTAGTCCGTGTTGCACATCCGCTCCTGCTTCCGTTTATGGGCATACGGGTTTTACGGGTACCTGTGCCTGGGTGGATCCCGACAATGACCTTGTTTACGTCTTCCTTAGTAACCGCATTTCTCCTGATGTCTGGAATAACCTGTTAATGGAGATGGAGGTGCGTGAACGCATTCAGGAGGCCCTTTACCGGGCTTTGCGAGCAAAGTCCTGAGGTAGATAGAGCCTCCTGAATGTTGACAGACGTTCGATGTCTGTCTTTCTCGTTTATTCTTTGATACAACGGATGGACAGGCCGGCGTAGCTGTTGTCTCCTTCGGGATGATCTTTGGGGTGATTACCGCCTGTACCTACTTCGTTTGTGTTGCCTAATAGCATGATGGCTTTATCCGTCAGGGAGCATGCTTCTTCTCCACTTATCCAGTAGGCAGCGCCTGTTCCCCAGTTGTAGTGTTTGATTGTCCAGTTGTCCTTTTGAGGCTCTTTCGTTTTGCCGAAAATGTATAGTCCATGGGCTAAGATGTTCAAATCCGTTTCATTGGTAGCGGAACATGTGGGATTACCGTTTACAGGTGATTCCCATGTGCCACTCTTGATGAGGGAGGCGTTATCTCCGATATAAGCTTTCAGTTGATCCCAATCGCTTGTTTTGGGGATACGCCAGCCGTAAGGGGCCATTTCTCCGGCAAGTAATGCTTCTCCCGTGTAAAAATAGCATTTCTGTTTGCTTTCCTCATGCTCATAGATTAAGTATCCGGCTTTTCCGAGTTGGTGGATTTGCTCTAAGGGGGTTCCGTTACGATATTGTGTGGCTCTCAAGTCTTCCCCCATCCAATATTGCGTGCCTATCTTCACAATGGGGTAGGTCTGAGGCTCATTTTTTCTTACATCGCGTAGCGTATAGCTGCTGATGTTGATGCGTGCCGGACTTTCCGGTTTGGTCAGGCAGATGCGATCTTCTTCGTCGATGTAGAATTCACTAATGGGTAGTGAATTGCCGGGCGCGTAGTTGGCTATGTTTCCTTCTTCGTTCCATCGGATGCTCCCGCCGTGTACGGATTCGCTTGTGCCCAAAAGTTGGAGGATAGTGCCTTGTGTAAGATCCGTCTTTTCGTTGCGCACGGGATAAGCAACGAGGGCTTTTGTCTGTAGGCCGTGCTCGGGCGAAAGCAAGTATTCTTTGCATACTTCGGCTACGGCTATGCTATTGTGGAAGACTCTGTACACTTTTGATGGTTCGAACGAAAGGGCGGCTATTTTCACCGAGGACAGGTTGACGTCTGTAGTACTCTCTCCCTCTTGGACGCTTCCCCATTCCTTGATGCTGCTTACTACTCCGCTCAGGGTATAGCTGGTCGACTGGAAGGCTTCGATGTTTATCTCGCACACCACATCGCTCTCCATTTCAAGCTGAGGCATGGGGCAGACATATATTTTTCCGTTCCATTCCATCGTGAACGATTGTTTGCCGTCGGTGTTGGCTTGTGGAATGACGATGAATTCCTTGCCTGTCAGGCTATTGTCGTCCTTTTCCCATTCACCGTAGGGTATAATATCCGCTGGTTTTGCCAGTTCGCTGAATGTTTCGGTCTGGAAGTCGTATTTTGCCTCGGTGCAGAAACCGCTTGCGATAATTCTGGGATTAGCCTTAAACAGGTCCGAGAGGCTTTCGCCTTCCTTCGGAGTCAGAACGAGCCTGATTTTGGCAAACCGATGCTTGAAGCTCAGTTCTATAGGGTCGGGGCTGCTGCTTATTTGAGAAACTTCCGCCGTCAGGAAGTCAGAGGCGGAAAAAAGGCTTCGGTCGCTTTGGTCGGTGTGGATCTGTACGGCGAGTTGGCTGTTGCCAGGTTCAATACCGCTCTTCTCGTAAGGGTAATAGCTGAATATGTCGAGTGTGTTTTCGCCTTCCGGATAGAATATCTCTCGTTCGGGAATCATTGTTGTACTTCCGTCGCACACCAGCCTCAGGTTGTCAATGTATCGTTGCTGGTCTATCCCTTGGGAGCTGAGTGTAGCGAACAGTCCGGCTTCATCTCCGCTTTCGAAGTTGTTGTCTACTATTCTGGTACTGTTTCTTTGTACCTTTACCGAGAAGGTGATAGGGGTTGTCCCTATTTGGATTTCATCGTTGATGTGGTTTACACATGAAGTCAACGCAAATGTAGCCAGGGCGGCGAGCGTTGTGATTCGTCGGTTTTTAGATGTATAAATATCCAACATAATGGTACTCGTATTTATGGTTGTTTATTGCCTGTTTGTTTTAGCGGCGCCAAAGGTATGCAAATAAATTTATCAAAAAAGTAAAAAATACGGTTTTTTTTCTTCTCTCCCTCATTTTTCCCTACCTTTGAGCCACTGAAACGATAAAAACTGAATAATTATGCCACTTAACTTGCCAGACAAGCTTCCTGCCATCGAACTGCTGAAGCGGGAGAATATATTCGTGATAGACAATTCGCGTGCCACGCGGCAAGACATTCGCCCGTTAAGGATTGTTATTCTTAACTTAATGCCGTTGAAGATAACGACGGAAACAGACCTTGTCAGGCTGCTCTCGAATACACCGCTACAGATAGAAATCTCGTTTATGAAGATAAAGAGTCATACGCCCAAGAATACGCCCATCGAACACATGAAGGCTTTCTATACGGACTTTGAATCTATGCGGAACGAGAAGTATGACGGCATGATTATCACCGGTGCCCCCGTGGAGCAGATGGATTTCGAAGAGGTGAGCTATTGGGATGAAATTACGGAAATTTTCGACTGGGCACGCACGCATGTCACTTCTACTTTATATATCTGTTGGGCGGCACAAGCGGGGCTTTATCATCACTATGGCATCCCGAAATATCCGTTGGAGAAGAAAATGTTCGGTGTCTTCGAGCACCACGTGTTACAACCTTTGCATCCTATCTTCCGGGGCTTTGATGATGTGTTCTATGTGCCTCATAGCCGGCATACGGAATTGCATCGCGAAGACATCCTTAACGTGAAGGATTTGACGCTCCTTTCCGAGGCGGAGGAGGCGGGAGTATATATGGTGATGGCGCGCGGAGGGCGTGAGTTTTTTGTGACGGGTCATTCGGAGTATTCACCTCTCACGTTGGATACCGAGTATCGGCGAGATTTGGCTAAGGGGCTTCCCATCGAGATGCCGAAGAATTATTATATAGATGATAATCCCGACAAAGGTGTGTTGGTGCGCTGGAGAGGACATGCCAATCTGCTCTTTACCAACTGGTTGAACTACTTTGTCTATCAGGAGACACCTTATAATATTAATGAAATTGCATGATGAAGAGCGTGAGGAAAATAGAATTGCTGGCTCCGGCACGCAACTTGGAGTGTGGCATCGAGGCTGTGAACCACGGGGCGGACGCGGTGTACATCGGGGCGCCCAAGTTCGGTGCCAGGGTGGCGGCCACGAATTCGCTGGATGACATCCGGGCTCTGGTGAACTATGCGCATCTGTTCAATGTGCGCATTTACGTCACGTTGAATACGATTTTAAAGGATGAGGAGCTGAAAGAGACGGAGGATATGATTTGGAAGCTGTACGAAGCGGGCGTGGATGCGCTCATTGTACAGGACATGGGGTTGACACGCCTGCATCTGCCGCCCATTTCGTTGCATGCCAGCACGCAGATGGACAATCGCACGGTGGAGAAGGTGCGATTTCTGGCAGAAGCGGGCTTTCGTCAGGTGGTGCTGGCTCGTGAACTTTCACTAGATGAGATATCCGCCATCCACAAGGCTTGTCCCGACACGTCGCTCGAAGTCTTTGTGCACGGAGCGTTGTGCGTCAGCTACAGTGGGCAGTGCTACGCCAGTCAGGCTTGTTTCGGCCGCAGTGCCAACCGGGGAGAGTGTGCGCAGTTCTGCCGCCTTCCCTTCTCACTGGTGGATGCCGACGGGCGGATGGTTGTGAAGGATAAGCACTTGCTTTCGCTGAAGGACATGAACCGCTTGGACATGCTGGAGCAATTGCTGGATGCGGGAGTCACTTCGTTGAAAATTGAGGGGCGGTTGAAGGATGTGGCCTATGTGAAGAACGTGACGGCGGCCTACCGCCAACGGTTGGACACCATTCTGAAGTGTCGGAAGGAATACACGAGGGCTTCGTCTGGCATTTGCCGTTTCGACTTCCATCCGCAGCCGGAGAAGAGTTTCAGCCGGGGCTTTACACATTATTTTTTGGAAGGAAGGGGCGAAGACATCGCTTCGTTTGATACGCCCAAGTCGCTGGGCGAGGCGATGGGTACCCTGAAGGAACAACGCGGTGGCTGGTTGAGCGTGGCGGGCGTGAAGCCTTTCCACAATGGCGACGGAGTGTGCTATTTGGACGAACAGGGACGCTTGAAAGGTTTCCGCATCAATCGGGTGGAAGGCAACAAGCTGTTTCCGGCGGGCACCGTGTCGCGCATTCGTCCACGCACACCGCTTTTCCGCAATCAGGATCAGGAATTCGAACGGACCCTTGCACGCAAGTCCGCCGAACGGAAGATTGGTGTCTGCATGACGTTGGAGGAAAATACCTTTGGCTTTTCGCTGACGGTGGAGGATGAAGACAACAACCGTGTGACGCAGACCTTTGCTCATGTCAAGGAACTGGCTCGCACACCGCAAACCGAGAACTTGCGCACGCAATTAGCCAAACTTGGCGGCACTCCTTATGAAACGATAGAACCGCCTTGCATTGCCTTGACGGAGGAGTGGTTCATTCCCTCGTCTGTCGTGGCGGAGTGGCGCAGGCAGGTGGTAGAGCGGCTGACGGCCGCCCGACGCATCAACTACCGTCGTGAGCTGGCTGTGTGGAAATCCACCCGTCATGCTTATCCCGCCACGGCGCTGACTTATCTGGGCAATGTGATGAACGATGAGGCACGCCGTTTCTACCTGGACCATGGTGTGAAGACTGTGGCGCCTGCCTACGAGAAGCAGCCTGTAGACGCTGCGGTACTGATGACCTGCCGCCATTGCCTGCGCTATAGTATGGGTTGGTGTCCGGTCTATCAGAAAGAACGTTCACCCTATCGGGAGCCTTACTATCTGGCAAGTGCGGACGGCCGTCGTTTTCGGCTGGAGTTCGATTGCAAGAACTGTCAGATGAAAGTCTATGGAACTGAAGACAATTAATGTATTGTAATGATGAGCCGGACAGGAAGACAAAATAATGATAAAAAGCAGGAGCGGAGTTGGAGCAGGTTGTTCCCGAAGATTCATTATGCCTTGCTTATGCTTCATTGCGTATGGCTCGTCTTCCTGTTTTCCTCCTGTCATTATTCTTGTCCCGACCTGGAGAACCCGGCTTTATCCCAACGCACGCGTGATTCGTTGGCGTATCTGCATGAGCGCCATTATACGTGGAACACCAACTTGGAAGTGTGGGCTGACTCCATGCGGTTGGAATTGTTGCCGGTGAAAGGAGCCTACTGCCTGTTGCACAAGGGTGACCGCGTGGTAGTGGCCGAATTTGCCGTCCATCCGGCTGACTCTATAGACTCCGTTTGGGTAAAGCTGGCCCATTCGCAGGAGGTGCAGGGATGGTTGCGCGAGGTCGACCTGAAGCGTAGTTGTGTGCCCGATGATAGCATCTCTCAGGCCATTTATTTTTTCAGCGATACCCATGCCTCGTATTTCCTGGTAGTCTTTGCCCTTTTCGTGGCGGTGTGGCTGGTGCGTGCGTTCCGTCGCAAGCAGTTACAGATGGTATATTTCAATGATATCGACAGTCTCTACCCGTTGGCCTTGTGTCTGTTGATGGCCTGTTGCGCTACAATTTATGAGTCGATACAGGTCTTTGCGCCCGACACTTGGGAGCATTACTACTATAATCCTACGCTTTCGCCCTTCAAGGTGCCGTTTATCCTTTCGTTATTCTTGGTCGGAATATGGATGTTTGTCATCGTATCGTTGGCCGTGCTCGACGACCTTTTCCGTCAGCTTAAGCCCGCGGCGGCGGTATTCTATCTGCTCGGACTGGCCTCGTCGTGTATCTTCTGCTATTTCTTCTTCATCCTGACCACGCATGTCTATGTAGGCTATGTTTTCCTACTCGCTTTCATCGGGGTGTTTGTCGGGAGGCTGCGCCGGTCGTTGCGCGCCGATCTTTACCGTTGCGGTCGTTGCGGCGGAAAGCTGATGCGCAAGGGTGAGTGTCCGCATTGCGGGACGATGAACGTGTGAGTGTTCGCCCGTTTTCGGACAAGTGTCCGAAAACGGACACCCTATAATTCCTTCCTTTTCGTGATAATCAGAGGGTTATGCTTTTGGCATACAGCTTGTGTTCTATTCATGGATTGAAACTGTAAAGTCAGATTATTTACTATGGATAGAGAAATTCCCAAAGAAGTGCGCCGTAAGGAGCGCAACAAGAAACTGATCCGTTACGGTGCGGGAGGCATTGCAGGAGTAGTGGTACTCAGTGTGCTCATCTCGCTGATGCGGACAGGTGTGAAGGAGAAAGATCTGGTGTTTTCCACCGTAGACCGAGGCACCATTGAAGTGAGCGTCAGCGCCTCTGGCAAGGTGGTGCCTGCATTCGAGGAGATTATCAACTCCCCCATCAACACCCGTATCCTCGAAGTCTACCGGAAGGGAGGAGACAGTGTGGATGTGGGTACGCCCATCTTGAAGCTGGACCTGCAGAGCGCCGAGACCGAATACAAGAAGCAGCTCGACGAGGAGCAGATGAAGCGCTACCAGCTGGAACAGCTGGAGGTGAACAACAGCACCTACCTGAGCGACCTGGAGATGCAGGTGAAGGTGGCCGAGATGAAGCTGAACCGCATGGAAGTGGAACTGCGCAACGAACGCTACCTGGACAGCCTTGGCTCGGGCACGACCGACCGCGTGCATCAGGCGGAACTGAACTTCAAGACCGGCAAGCTGGAACTGGAGCAACTGCATCAGCAGCTGATCAACGAGCGCAAGGTGAAGGCCGCCGATTTGAAGGTAAAGCAACTGGAGTACGAAATCTTCCGCAAGAGCCTGGCCGAGACCAAGCGTACGCTGGACGACGCGCAGGTGCGCTCGCCTCGCAAGGCCATCCTTACTTATATCAATAACCAGATTGGCGCGCAGGTGGGCGAGGGTACACAGATAGCCGTCATTTCCGACCTGAGCCACTTCAAGGTGGAGGGCGAGATAGCCGATACCTACGGCGACCGTGTGGCAGCCGGCGGGCGGGCCATCGTCAAGATAGGCAGCGAGAAGCTGGAGGGGCAGGTGAGTAGTGTCACCCCGCTTTCGAAGAACGGCGTCATCTCCTTCACCGTCCAGCTGGAGAACGACAGTCACCGTCGCTTGCGTTCGGGCCTCAAGACCGATGTTTACGTGATGAACGCTGTGAAGGAAGACGTCCTGCGCCTGGCCAACGCTTCTTACTATGTGGGCCGTGGCGAGTACGACCTCTTTGTCCGTACCGCCGATGACGAGCTGACTAAGCGCAAGGTGCAGCTCGGCGACAGCAACTTCGAGTATGTCGAAGTGGTCAGCGGCTTGCAGCCCGGCGACATAGTGGTTGTGAGTGACATGAGCGAGTATAAGAATAAGAACAGACTGAAACTGAAGAAATGATACGAATTTACTTAAAACAAGCTTGGGAACTGCTTAGGCAGAACCGACTCTTCTCTACCATATATATAATAGGTACGGGACTGTCCATCGCACTGGTGATGACGCTCTTTATCATCTTCTACGTCAAGTTCGCTCCCGTCTATCCGGAGTATAACCGCAACCGTACCTTGGTGGTGAAGGCCTCCAAGCGATATCCGAAGGGACAACCTCAGAACTGGAATATCAACAACGGCGTAGCCTACTGGGCTGTCGATGGCCTGTTGGCGGAAGTGCCCCATGTGGAAGCCGTAGCGGGCAGCGTGCTCGACATTTGGGGAAACTGCCAAGTGTCCGCCACGGATGTGAAGCCTTTCAAGGTTGTTCCCCACTATGCCAACGCCGCCTTCTGGCAAGTGTTTTCCTTCCGTTTCCTCGAAGGCAGGTCCTTTACCAAGGAAGAGGTGGAAGCCAAGGAGAAGGTTGCCGTGCTGGGTGAGTCACTTGCCCGGCGTCTCTTCGCCACGACCCGTGGGGTGACGGAACGCCATTTCAGTTTCAACGGGCAGGACTACCGCATCGTGGGCGTGGTGCAGGATGTCTCCAACGCCACACCCGCCACGGCAGGCGACCTCTGGGTGCCGCTGTCCAATGTAGCGAATATTGAAAGGATGGGGCAGGGCTTGTTGGGTAGTGTCTGTGCCTATCTGTTGGTGAACGATGCGGAGAATATGGATGCCGTGCGTGCCGGGGTGCAGGACGCTGTCCGTCGCTACTCCCAGCAAGACAAGGATTATGAATTCGACTTGATGGGGCAGCCCGACCCGTATTGGCTCAGCACCTTCCGGCAGGACATCGTCAAGGAACCCGACATAGCGGAACTGGCCAAGGACTTCCTCTACATCCTCCTGGCCTTGCTCTTCATCCCCGCGCTGAACTTGGGCGGCATGATTTCCTCACGCATGGACAGTCGCATTGCCGAGCTGGGCATCCGCAAGGCATACGGTGCCACGCGCCGCCGCCTGTTGGAGCAAGTGCTCTACGAGAACCTGTTGCTGACGCTCTTAGGCGGCGTGGCGGGACTGTTGTTCTCTTACCTGATTGTGTGGACGGCGAGCGACTGGATACTGACACTGTTCGATGAGTACGTGCTCGACGCCGCCATCCCCACTTCGCTCACGCCGGAGATGCTCTTCAGCCCCGTCGTATTCGGCTGCACGTTGGGCGTGTGCCTGCTGCTCAATCTGGTGTCGGCACTCGTTCCCGCACTGAGGGCGTTGCGTCACCCCATCATGGATTCGTTGAATACTAAAAGATAACTTTATGCTTCAAACTATATTACACCAACTGTGGAACCAGCGTCGCCAGAACGCCTGGATATTCCTCGAACTGCTCGTTGCCGGCTTCTTCCTTTGGACCGTCATCGACCCTATCTATGTATTGACCACCAACCGTGCCATACCCCGTGGTTACGACCCCGAAGGGCTGTATGTGGTGAACCTCGGCACGTATGAAAGGACGCACGGCAGCTATGACCCCGACATGGCGTCCGACTCGATGAACCTCGTGGCTTACCGCCGCATGGCGCGTATCATCCGCGAACTGCCCGAAGTGGACAGCTGGGCCATCGCCCGCTATATGTCATTCCCTAACAGCAGCTCGTGGAGCGGCACGCAAGTCTTTGCCGACACCGCCTCCCTGCACAAGGATAAAGGCTACGTACACGCCCAGCGGTATGAATTCGTGACGATGGATGGCAGCAACCTGCTCCGCACTTATGGCATAAAGGACGCACGCACGGGCGGCGACCTGCGTCTGCCCGAACAACCTGCGGACAAGGTGTTCATCTCCGAACGGCTGGCAGAGCGCCTCTTCGGCACCGTGGACGCCGTGGGGAAGAAAGTGTACCAGAGCGATGAGCCGTTGGAGGTGGCGGGCGTGTTCCGCAACTTCAAGCACCGCGACTACGAGCAGCCCTATCCGCTCTTCATCGGGATGCAGACGGACATGCAGGGCAGTCCTTACATGGTGTGGGAGTATTCCTTCGTCTTCCGCCTGAAGCCGGGTGTGGACGTGTCCGCCTTCAAACTACGCTTCCGGCAGGAAGTGGAGCCGCAACTTTCCATCGGCAACTTCTATTGCGACGGCTTGCAAGACTTCTCCTCGCTGAGCGAAGCCTATGCCATGCGGAGCGGTGTCACCAACAAGCTCCGCCTGCAATACGCCCTCACCACCTTCGCCCTGCTCTGCATCTTTCTCGGCATGGTAGGCACCTTCTGGATACGCAGCAACGCCCGCCGGGGTGACATTGGCGTGATGCGCAGCATGGGCGCTTCGCAAGGGTGCATCGTACGGCAGTTCCTCCTCGAGGCGTGGATGTTGCTGACGGTGGCTTTCGTGCTGGTGATCCCCTTCCTGTACTTCCACGCACGGATCCACGGCCTGTACACGGTGGAGATGTTCGATGACTTCGTGCTCGACCCTGCTTATGGGCAGAACCGTTTCGGCTTCCACTTTACCGTCGTGCTTGTGCTCAGCTACTTGATCCTGTTGATTGTGGCACTTATCGGCACCTATATTCCTGTGCGCCGTGCGGCACGCACATTGCCGCTGGAGGCTTTGCGCGAGGAATGATTAATCGACTGGAAGATAGCAACTTCCTACTTTATTTTCGCTTTACTGCTTTTAAAGTGCTACTTTATCCCTATTAAAGTGTCGCTTTACACGGAGTAAAGCATCGCTTTAAAGCCGTTAAAGCACTGCTTTATCCCAGAGTAAAGCATCGCTTTGATTAAGAGAATGGAGAATAAACTGCGCTATGCTTGAAGCATAGTGCGATAATTTGATAAACGATGATACTGAAAACTTACTTCAAACAAGCATGGGCATTGCTGCGGCAGAATCCGCTGTTCAGCACGCTCTACATCGTCGGCACGGGCCTGGCCATCGGCATGACCATGATTGTGGCGATGATTTACTACGTGAAGCTGGCGCCCGTCTATCCGGAGGAGAACCGGGGGCGCACGCTGTATCTGGAGAATGCCAAGTTCACTGACGGTGAACAGACTTCGCAGTGGGCTTTGTCCTACAGTGCCTTGCAGGACTGGGCGTTGCACTTCGAGAACGCCGAGGTCATTTCCGCTGAGTATTCGTCCTGGGGGCTGAGTGAAAGCGCTTATATCCAGCCCGCCGACCGTAGCGGTGACTTCCACCCGCAAATCAAGCTGGTGGACCCCAACTTCTTCCGCATCTACGCCTTCCGCTTCTTAGAGGGCAGCCCTTTTACGGAGGCTGACTTGCAGAGCGGCATCCGCACGGCAGTCATCAGCAACGACTTGGCAAGGCGGCTGTTCGGTAAGGTCGAGGGCGTGGTAGGGCAGTCCTTCAGCTTGAACTATGTACACTATCGGGTGTGTGGCGTGGTGCAGGGCGGCAGCTATCTAACGCCAAGGTCCTACGCGCAGGTCTATTTGCCATATACCCTTGCACGTAATTACCGCCGCTCTCAGTCACCGGATCAGTTCCCCTACATCGGCAGTTACAAGCTTACGTTCTTGGTGAAGGACGACGCGCAGGCAAGGGCGTTGCAGGCGGAGGTGAAGGACGTGACCCGCCGACTGAACTTGGAGCACGAGGGGCAGTGGGAGATGGACCTGTGGGAGCAGCCCCGCACGCATGCCCTCAGTGCCTTTCAGGACTATCCCTCGCAGGACTTCAGCTTCTGGGTGAAAGTGCGTTACTTCGGCTTGCTGCTGCTCGTACTGCTCTTGGTGCCTGCCCTCAACCTGATGGGCATGATATCGAGCCGCATGGAGAGCCGCCTGGCGGAGATGGGCGTGCGTAAATCGTTTGGTGCGGACAGAAGTAGGCTGCTGGGGCAGGTGATGTGGGAGAACCTCCTGCTTACCCTCTTGGGCGGTCTGTTGGGACTGATTGTCGCTTGGCTCTTCATCTACGTAGGGCGCGAGTGGATTTTCACTCTGCTAGATGATTTTCCGGAGGCTATTCCCCAAGGCGCCAACGCTTACGTCAGCGGCGAGATGCTGTTTGCCCCGGCGGTGTTTGGCTGTGCTCTCCTGCTGTGCGTGGTGCTCAACTTGCTGTCCGCCTTGCTTCCTGCCTGGCTGTCGCTAAGGAAACCGATTGTCAATTCATTGTATGAGAGGAGGTAAGTTATGTTTAGGCTGATATTTAGAACCTTATGGAGCCGCCGCAAGCGCAACGCCTGGCTGCTCGCCGAACTGATATTGGTGTCCATCCTTTCGTGGGTCATCTTCGACCCCGTCATTGTGGTGACACATGACCGTATGATACCCCTTGGTTACGATGCCGACCGTCTCTGCATGGTGTCGCTGGACATGTTGCAACCCTCGGCGCCCGGTTACGATTCCTTGTCCGCTAAGGGTGAGGCGAAGTTGGACAGCTACCTGCACTTGATGCGCTTGGCGCGTCAGCACCCCGATGTGGAGCAATCCACCGCTTTGATAGGCTTCAGCTATCCCGGTTCGCAGGGCAGCCAGTCCACGGGCTATAAGGTGGCAGGCGACACGGCGAAGAACAATGCCAGTGTCTACCTCATCAACTACCTGCCCCGCACCAACTTCTTCGAGACCTACGGCTTCCGGCCTGCCGCCAAGGGTATGACACCCACCGAACTGTCCGACCATCCTTACGCCCCCAACGAAGTGGTGTTGGACGAGAACACGCTGGAATATTACTTCCATACGGACAATCCGCACGGCAAACGCTTCTGGCGTTACAACGAGAAGGACACCACCTATACGGACATCGTGGGCACGGTGGGTACCCTTAAATACAGCAGCGAGATGCGCCCGTTGGCCGTAGCCTTTGTTCCGATGGATGAAGAAGAGGCGAGAGGATACATCCCTGCGGATGCCCAGATACTGATACGCCTCAAAGAGGGCGTCAGTATGGACCGCTTTCTGCACGACTTCAAGCCCTGGATGCTCCAGACGTTGCGTGCCGGCAACCTCTATGCCCGCGACCTCAAGACCTACCGCCAAGCCATTGACGAAGCGGAGTTCTCCGGCTCTTCCTCGCTCTACCGGCGAAATTTGCTTGTGGCGGTGTTCTTCCTCATCAATCTCTGTTTGGGCGTAGCGGGCACCTTCTGGCTACAGACCCGTACCCGCCGTGAGGAGATAGGCGTGATGCTGTCCTTTGGCGGCACGCCGGGCCATATCGTCCGTCTGCTGTTGGGCGAAGGCGTGGTGCTCACTACGGTGGCTGTGTTGGTAGGCTGTTTTGTCTACTTGCAATTCGCCTTGAGCGAAGGTCTGTCCCTTGGCATGAACTGGGAAGAAAACCTGCGTCCGGAGTACTGGACAGACTTCTTCGGTCAGCACTTCCTCATCGTGTCGCTCATCGTCTACGCCATCCTGCTGGTTGTGGTGTCCGTCGGTGTCTATCTGCCTGCCCGCCACATCAGCCGCATACAGCCCACCGAGGCGTTGCGGGACGAATAAAAGCGGACACAATGTCCGATATCGGACACCTCGCTTTTGCGCTATGTACTGATTATCAGTAAGTATTACTTTTGGCGCAGAATTTGACTCATTAGGAATGGAGGCCTCCTTTAAACGCCTCCCCCATTAAAAAAACGAACAATAACATTTAAAAGAAGATAGAATATGGACATGATCAAATTAACCGGTATCAACAAGATTTACCGTACAGACGAGATTGAGACACAGGCATTGGAGAACGTGAACCTGAGTGTAGAACAAGGCGAATTCCTCAGCATCATGGGGCCGTCCGGTTGTGGCAAGTCCACGCTGCTCAACATCATGGGCCTGCTCGACGCACCTACCAGCGGCACGGTGGAGATAGCCGGCACGGACACCACGGGCATGAAGGACAAAGAACTGGCTGCCTTCCGCAACCATAATCTGGGCTTCGTTTTCCAGTCGTTCCACCTCATCAACTCGCTCAACGTCATCGACAACGTGGAGCTGCCCTTGCTCTACCGCAAGGTTTCTGCCAAGGAGCGCCGTCGCCTGGCCGAGGAAGTGCTTGCCAAGGTAGGCATGACCCACCGTATGCGCCACATGCCCACCCAGCTCTCCGGCGGTCAGTGCCAGCGTGTGGCCATCGCCCGCGCCATCATCGGCAACCCCGAAATCATCCTCGCCGACGAGCCTACGGGTAACTTGGACTCGAAGATGGGTGCCGAGGTGATGGAAATCCTCCAACAGCTGAACCGGAATGACGGCCGCACCATCGTCATGGTGACCCACAACGAGGACCAGGCGAAGCTGACCAAACGCATCGTGAGGTTCTTCGACGGGCGGCAGGTTAGCTAAACGGGGAGTTAGAAGCCCCCTCCCTTCGGGGAAGGGATGGGGAGGGGCCAAATTATCATTTAAATAATAGAAACAATGAAACGTATATATCTCTTTTTCGCTTTACTGGCTACGCTGGCCTTCACTGCCGGCGTATCGGCCAAGGACGACGGCCACGTCACTCAGACACGCAAGGTGGGGGACTTTACCCGCATTGAAGTGACATCGGTCGGACAAATCTATTTCACGCAATCCCCTAAGGTGTCGTTCCGCATCGAAGGCAAAGAGAAGTATGTGAAGAACACCACCAGCGAGGTGAGCGGCGGCGTACTGGAAATCGGATTTAAGGATAAGAACGGCAACCGCAAGGGTAACAAGAACGGTGTGGACATCTACATCACCTCCCCGACGTTGGAAAGTGTGGAGTTTCAGGGCGTGGGTAGCTTCAACTGCAAGGAGACGCTGAAGGCCGATGACATCCGCTTTGACATCGAAGGCGTAGGCTCGTTGGATGTCCGCGACCTGCAATGCAAGACCTTGACCCTGCGTCTGCAAGGCGTGGGTGAAGCCGACGTGGAGGTACAGGCCGACCACGTGGACGCCTCGATGAACGGTGTAGGCTCCGTCACCCTCAGCGGCAAGACCCGCACGGCGGACATCGACAAGAGCGGTATCGGGAGCCTGAACACCCGGAGACTGGAAGTAGGGGAGGACTGACGCATGATGAGGAAGCAATTATTCGCTCAGGTTTGGGAGTTGGTACGCTATCAGCCGTTGCTGACGTGCATCTCGGTGCTGGGTACGGCCTTTGCCATCACGATGATTATGGTGATAGTCATCGTGTGGCAGACCAAGTACGCCGACTTGGAGCCGGAGGTCAACCGCTCTCGCAGCCTCTATATCTCCGCCATAGGGGTTGTGCAGAAAGGCAATGAAGGCTATGGAGGTTACAGCAGCTGTTCGCCCGCTTTTATGAAACGGTGTGTCGAAGGTGTGCCCGGCGTGGAAGCCTGTACGGCGTTCAGTCCGGCAACCGATGCCTTGGTCTCCCTCTCCGATGGAAACCGGCGCGTCAAGACGGATGTCAGCTATACAGACCCCGCCTATTGGCAGGTGTTCCGCTTCGACTTCCTCAGCGGGGCTGGCTTTACCGAAGCCGACTGGGGCGGTAACCGCCTGTCGGTGGTGCTGTGCGCCTCGGTGGCGCGTCAACTGTTCGGCACGACCGATGCCGTGGGCAAGTACATCCTGCTCAACCGCCGGGAAGCCCGTGTCGCGGGTGTGGTGAAAGACGTGTCGCTCACCGCCAAGGACGCTTACGCCCAGGTATGGACACTCTACCCCAAGGACGAACTGACCGCAAATGATATCAATAACTATGCCACGGACAAGCATGTCGCCATCCTTGCCCACAGCAAGGCGGACTTCCCGCAGATACGTGAGGGCATCACCAAACGCTTGGCGGACCTGAACGCCGGACTGGGCGAGTGGCAGCTGACCCTCATGGACCAGCCGGACGACATCGTGGCGCACGTCAACCACATCTGGAGCAACGTGGGGCCGGACATGTCGATGATTTACCTGCAATACGCCTTGGCGTTGGTCATCATCCTGCTGGTGCCCTCGCTCAACCTCTGCGGACTGAGCAGCAGCCGTATGCAGCAACGCACCGCCGAACTGGGCGTACGAAAGGCGTTCGGCGCCACACGGGGCGTGCTCATCCGGCAGATGCTGAACGAGAACTTGGTGTTGAGCGTGGCGGGCGGCATCGTCGGGCTGGCGTTGAGCTACGTCAGCGTCTACGTGCTGCGTGGCTGGCTCTTCACTAACAACCAGAATGTCGGTTCGTCGGGCGACTTCAGCCTGAGTATGGGCGTGTTGTTCAGCCCCACGGTGTTCGTGCTGGCGTTCCTGTTCTGTGTGCTTATCAACCTGCTGAGTGCCTGGCTGCCCGCCTGGATAGCTACGCGCCGCAACATTGTAGAATCGCTGTATGACCATTAATCGGAGAGGAGGAGATTGACTTATGAAATACATCTTACACAATCTGCACATGATACGCGCCCGCTTCCGCAGCAACGGATGGGTGCTGGCGGAACTCTTTGTGGTGTTCCTCGTGATGTGGTACCTCTGCGATTCCCTCGGTTGCCT
>CALUFR010000072.1 GCA_944319875.1 uncultured Bacteroides sp. | reverse complement strand
AAATTAGTTTATTTTGATTATAAAACAATTATTCTTCCGTTTTTTTTCTCGGATTTGTGGTTTGCTTGTCGTTTTCTCGTTTTTTCCTGACTTTGACAGCCTGAGATTTCAACAGTTGTAACATCTTTTAAATCAACAGTTTCATAAAATTTCCATGGTGATGCGGGTGACGCAAGCCTAAAAAAGCGTACCTTTATGGCATGTTTGTGCGCAAGAAGAAGAACCGTAGCGGCACTGTGAGCGTGGTTATCGCAGACAAGAGCAGTGGCAAGTTCAAGGAGCTTAAGACGATTGGGGTATCGTCAGACTCCGATGAGATTGCTCGCCTTGAGGTCAAGGCACGTCAATGGATAGACGAGTATTCGGGTCAGCTGACGCTTGACTTTGACGAGAACGTGCATGCACTTCAAGAAGTGAAGAATGCCATCGCGCGCATCGAGAGGACGCTACAGAACACGCCGCAGGTTATCCTCGGCCACATATACGACAGGATCGGCTTCGGGGCAATCGGGGACAGTATTCTGCGCCATCTTGTCATCGCGAGGGTATGCCATCCGCAGAGCAAGGTTGCGACAGTGGCATATCTGAAGTCTTACTTCGACGAGGACGTGCGGCTCCACAACATCTACCGCTATATGGACAGGCTGTATAATACGCAACGCGAGAAGGTCCAGCAGATAAGCGTGGAGCACACGCTTAGGATCCTCGGCGGACGGATTGGAATTGTCTTCTACGATGTGACCACACTTTATTTCGAGTCCGCACCGCAGCCGGACGACGAGCTTCGTCAGGCAGGTTTCTCAAAGGACGGCAAGACGGCAGAATCGCAGATAGTCCTCGGACTGCTGGTGAGCGAGGACGGCTATCCGATGTCCTACTCCATCTTCAACGGCAGCCAGTACGAGGGGCGCACGATGATACCCATAATCGATGACTTTGTACAGCGGTTCAAGCTGACAGACTTCATCGTTGTGGCCGATTCGGGGCTTATGAACACGAAGAATGTGGGACTGCTGGAATCCGCCGGCTACCGGTACATCCTCGGGGCGAGAATACGGAGCGAGTCTCCGAAGGTAAAAGACCGGATTCTGGCAACCGACAGGACGGACGGGAACATTGTTGAAATCCGCAAGAATGACTGTCAGGGGCTGATTGTGAGTTACTCGGATGCGCGGGCAAAGAAAAACGCATGGAACCGCAACAAAGGGGTCGAGAGACTCCGCAAGGCTTATGCGAAAGGTACCCTGACCAAAGACAACGTCAATAAGCGAGGATACAACAAGTTTCTCGATATCA
The DNA here is from genome assembly GCA_944319875.1 of uncultured Bacteroides sp. GTDB lineage: Bacteria > Bacteroidota > Bacteroidia > Bacteroidales > Bacteroidaceae > Bacteroides. Next base: position 39,594 of record CALUFR010000072.1, on the reverse strand, counting down.
GCAAGGACATAACCGTAAGCATCAATGAGGAAAAGATTGCGGAGGACAGTCTTTGGGATGGCCTGAAGGGTTATATAACGAATACAGACCTGTCAGGGGAAGAGGTCATATCACAATACCATGGCCTTTGGGTGCTTGAGCGGGCTTTCCGTATCGGCAAAGGTACGCTCGAGATGCGTCCGATGTTCCACTTTACGGAGAAACGTATCGAGGCCCATATCTGCATCTGTTTTGTAGCCTACAAGGTATATAAGGAACTTGAACGGGTCATCAGAGAACTCGGCATGAAGATGAGCGTTGACAAGGTCCTTGAAATCGCCAAGACAATAACGACACTCAGGATAAGGCTGCCCAATGGCTCGGTATATACTGAGACTCTATTCATAACACCACAGCAGGAGGGCATAAAACCATTACTGGATGCATTAGACCAAGACAAAAATCAAGTAGGGTGACGCATTGTCAAAGTCAAGAATACGTTACCCTTGCGGGAGGTCGGGTTGGCTTTCGAAGGCAGTTTCCTTCCGCCTTTGGGTTATAGCAGAACCTGCTTCTACTACCAATATGTGACAAAATTAGTTTATTTTGATTATAAAACAATTATTCTTCCGTTTTTTTTCTCGGATTTGTGGTTTGCTTGTCGTTTTCTCGTTTTTTCTGTTCGATTTGGCAAATCGTTTTTCAGGGATGTTACGGCAGTTATCGGGGGTTGGTAATTTTTTATTCCTTGTTGGTGTGGAACAAAAAAAGTCCCGACGGCAGGATTTTTCTGCTCTGTCGGGACTGCCTCGTTGTAAGATGTGAGGTTGGCTAATATTAGTGGTTAGTATGATTGTTGATAATTTAGTGGCGAGTTACTAACCATTTGATGACTCACCGCTAATTCTTGATTATGCGTCAATATTAGCATAAGTGGCGTTCTTCTCGATGAAGTCGCGGCGCGGGCCTACGTCTTCGCCCATCAGCATGGAGAAGATATAGTCTGCTTCGGCGGCGTTTTCTATATGTACCTGCTTCAGCATGCGGTTTTCTGGGTTCATGGTTGTCTCCCACAGCTGTTCGGGGTTCATTTCACCCAAACCTTTGTAGCGTTGGGTGTGGACGGAGTTTTCCGTGCCGTCGCCGTAAGTGTCGATGAAGCGTTGGCGTTGCTGGTCGGTCCAGCAGTATTCTTCCACTTTCCCTTTCTTGCAGAGGTAGAGCGGGGGAGTGGCGATGTAGAGGTAGCCTTGCTCGATGACTTGCGGGAAGTAGCGGTAGAAGAGCGTCATGATAAGCGTGTCGATGTGTGAACCATCGACATCGGCATCGGTCATGATGATGACTTTCTTGTAACGCAGCTTGTCGATGTTGGCTTCCTTGCTGTCCTCACCGTTGAGACCGAAGCGGATGCCCAGTGCCTGGATGATGTTGTTCACCTCTTCGCTCTCGAACGCTTTGTGCCACATGGCTTTCTCCACGTTCAGGATTTTACCGCGTAGGGGCAAGATGGCTTGAAAAGTGCGGTTGCGTCCCTGCTTGGCGGAACCGCCGGCGGAATCTCCCTCCACAAGAAACAGTTCGCATTCTTCCGGGTCTTTGCTGGAGCAGTCGGCCAGTTTGCCGGGCATGCCGCCTCCGCTCATGGGCGATTTGCGCTGTACGGATTCGCGTGCCTTACGGGCTGCCACACGGGCGGTTGCTGCCAGTATGACTTTGTCCACAATCAGTTTGGCTTCCTTGGGATGTTCCTCCAGGTAGTTGGTCAGGGCCTCGCCCACGGCTTGGTTGACGGCACCGCTCACCTCGTTGTTGCCAAGCTTTGTCTTGGTCTGTCCTTCGAATTGAGGCTCGGAAACCTTCACGGAGATAACGGCTATCAGTCCCTCGCGGAAGTCCTCACCGGAGATTTCCACCTTGGCCTTTTCCAGCTGCTTGGCGCAGGTGTCCTCGGCGTATTTCTTCAGCACGCGGGTCAGGGCGGAACGGAAACCCCCTTCGTGCGTGCCGCCTTCCTTGGTGTTGATGTTGTTCACGTAGGAGTGCAGGTTCTCGCGGTAGCCCGTGTTATACATGATGGCGCACTCGATGGGTACGCCGGCTTTCTCGGTATTCAGGTAGATGACGTCGTTGAAGAGCGGCGTGTTGTTGCTGTTCAGGTAGCGCACGAATTCCTTCACGCCCTCCACCGAATGGAACGTTTCACAGACGAACTCGCCGTTCTCGTCTTTCTCCCGGCGGTCGGTCAGCGTGATGCGGATGCCGGCGTTCAGGTAAGCCAGTTCGCGCAGGCGGGCCTGCAAGATGCTGTATTTGTATTCGGTGGTGGTGAAGATGCTTCCGTCCGGCCAGAAAGTCTGCTTGGTGCCGGTAAAGCCGGGGTCGCACGTGCCCACTTCCTTGACGGCGTAGAGCGGTTTGCCGCATTCGTATTCTTGTTGGTAGATTTTGCCGTTGCGGAACACTTGGGTGGTCATGTGGGTGGAAAGGGCGTTGACGCACGATACGCCTACGCCGTGCAGACCGCCTGACACCTTGTAGGAGCCTTTGTCGAACTTACCGCCGGCGTGGAGCACCGTCATGACGACCTCCAGCGCGGATTTCTTTTCCTTCTCGTGGAAGTCCACGGGGATACCGCGGCCGTTGTCCTGCACGGTGATGGAGTTGTCTTCGTTGATAGTTACTTCGATGTGGTCGCAATAGCCGGCCATCGCTTCGTCGATGGAGTTGTCCACCACTTCATATACCAAGTGATGCAGACCGTTTTCACTGATGTCTCCGATGTACATGGCGGGGCGTTTTCTCACCGCCTCCAGGCCTTCCAATACTTGGATATTGCTGGCCGAATAGTTGCTTTCACCGCTTATCTTTTCTTCTTCAGTCATAAAATAATCCTAATTATAATAACTGAGCAAAGGTAGTGAAAATCTTTGGATTATGGCACGGGATGCGGAGGGTTTTTTATGCCTTTACGGCTTTTTTGCATACCGTTTTCCTGTGGGATATGTATATACAAGAAAAGGTCGGACTTTTTTGTCCAACCTCCTTGTTTATTGTTGTTTCGCTTACGCGTATTACGCAAGCTTATTGATGTGCAGAGCCAGCTTAGACTTCAGATTGTTAGCTTTGTTCTTGTGGATAATGTTAGTTTTAGCCAACTTGTCCAGCAATTTAGCCAACTTCGGATACATAGATACGGCTTCTGCCTTATCGGTAGTAGCGCGGAGCTTACGAACAGCATTTCTCATGGTCTTGCCATAGTATCTGTTGTGAAGTCTTCTTTTCTCTTCCTGTCTGATTCTTTTCAGTGATGATTTGTGATTTGCCATCTCGACTAATCTTTTTTAATTCGTTTATTTTTTATATTTGTAGCCCGTGGGGGAATCGAACCCCCCTTTCAAGAATGAAAATCTTGCGTCCTAACCGATAGACGAACGGGCCGGCCTTAGCTGAGCGTTTCCGCTTCTTACAAACGCATTTTCTTTCGTTTGCGGATGCAAAGGTAGAAACTATTTTTGAACTGACAAAATGTTCCTGAAAAATTTTTGTGCAAATACTTCCTTTGTCATCTTTTGCTTCCTTTTTATTCGCTGATTATCAGTTGATTTGCTTTTGGCGTGTTTTTCTTCTCGCTCATGCTTTTTTTCGTGTCTTTCTTGCGACGTGTGGTAATCTCTTCCTTTTTTTGTAGTTTTGTAGCCATATAACCAAGGAACGCAGAAGAGACATGTTGCAGACGGCGTTGGGTATCGTGCTCCGCACGGTGAAATACAAGGATGCGGCCTTCATAGCCGATGTTTATACGGACGTGGCCGGCCGGGCATCGTTCATGGTGCCTGTGTCCCGTTCGCGCAAGGCGGCGGTCAAGTCTGTCCTGTTTCAGCCCCTGGCGCTGGTGGAGCTGGAGGCTGACTTCAGGCTCAACACCTCTATATATAAGGTAAAGGAAGCCAAGTCGTGGTATCCGTTTTCATCCTTGCCCTATGATCCTCGCAAGTCGGCCATCGCTTTGTTCCTCTCGGAGTTTCTTTGTAGGGCGGTGAGAGTCGAGGCGGACAATCAGGCTCTTTTTTCTTACCTCCGGCATTCCATCGTGTGGCTGGACGAGTGCCGCACCGGTTTTGCCAACTTCCATTTGGTCTTTCTCATGCGCCTTTCCCGCTTTCTGGGTCTTTATCCTAATCTGGACGGTTATGCTGAGGGGTGTTATTTCGACCTTTTGAACGCTTGCTTCACGCCTCTTCGCCCGTCGGACCACTCCCATTACATCGGTCCTGCCGAGGCGGCCCGTCTCGTCACCCTGATGCGCATGAATTATGACACGATGCATCTCTTTGCCATGAATCGTGCGGAGCGTATGCGTTGTCTCTCCGTCATCGAGCAGTATTACCGCCTGCATCTGCCCGATTTCCCTGAATTGAAATCTTTGGACGTCCTGAAGGAATTGTTCGACTGATTCTGTCTGTTGTTTTGCTGACGGTGGATGTGCTTGAAAATCAGCAAGAAACTTTTCAGGTATTTTTCAGATATCACCTGAAAGCTTTTCAGGTACTGTCTGAATGTATTTCAGGCACTGTCTGAAAACCTTTCAGGTACTATCCTGAAAAGTCTTCAGGTAGTATTCTGAAAAGTATTCAGGTGCTTTCTGAAAAGTATTCAGATTGTATCTGACTGCGATTATTCGTGCAGGGATACAAAAAAGCCCCGCTGCCTTCATCCGGAAACGAGTGCGTTTCGCGGGGAGAAGGTGGCGGGGCTTGTCTCGTACGGAGGCTGTCTGGTTTATCCCAGCAGCTCTTTTACTTTGGCGGAGATGGCACGTCCTTCGGCCAGTCCTGCCAACCGCTTGGTGGCTACGCCCATGACTTTGCCCATGTCCTTGCCGCTGGTGGCGCCCACTTCGGCGATGATTTCCTTTAGAGCGGCCTCCAGTTCTTCGGCGCTCATCTGCCGGGGGAGGTAAGCTTCCATGACCTTCACTTGCGCCAGTTCGCCGTCGGCCAGATCCTGGCGTCCCTGCTGGAGGTAGATTTCGGCAGAGTCCTTGCCTTGCTTCACCAGCTTCTGGATGAGTTTCAGGGCGGCATCGTCGGTCAGGGTGTCGTTGGCGCCCGGAGCGGTTTTGGCTTCGAGGAACACTTTTTTGATATTTCTCAGGGTGTCGAGGGCCACTTTGTCTTTGGCCTTCATGGCGGTTTTAATGTCTTCGCTGACTTTTTCGAATAAGTCCATAATGATAGGATGTTATAAGGTGAATAATCGGATTATACAAAACTGATGACGCTGTTGTCTTCCGCGTTTTCGGTTTCTTGTGTGGCCTGCTCGTTCTGCTGTTCGGACTTGGCCTTGATGGCGTTCAGTGTCGTCTTGTCGCGCAGGTAGGTGGGCGAGTCTTCCACCATGGCCACTACTTCGACGTTGTCCAGGTCTTCGGGGCTGAAGAGGTAGATGTGGCGTCGGCGTGTGCGGTGCGTGCGGTTGTTGGCGTCAGGGCCGTAATAGCGTTCACGACGTTCGCGGCGGCGTTCCTCTTCCTCGGCCATCTGTTCTATTTCTTCCTCAGTGCGGTTGGCCAGTCGTTCATCCATTTCTTTCATGTGGATGTCCTGTATGCCGAAGCCGGTGGCAAGCAGGGTGACTTTTATCCGGTCGCCCAGGGACTCGTCCTTTTCCACGCCGTGCTTGGTGATGATATCGGAGCTGAAGCTGCTCATGAACTCCTTCACTTCATCGAGTTCGTTCATCATCAGTTTGCCTTGCGTGCTGTAAGAGATGCAGATGACTACCTTCTTGGCGTTGAATATATTATTGTCGTTCAGCAGGGGTGAGGTGCGCGCCTCCTGTATGGCCTGCGTCAGGCGTCCTTCGCCCGTGCCGTATCCGGTGCCGATGATGGCGACTCCTCCGTCTTTCAGCACCATGTGCACATCGTTGAAGTCGAGGTGCGTCTTGCCGTGCATGTTGATGATGTCGGAGATGCTTTTGGCGGCGACGAGCACGATGTCGTCGGCACGGTCGTAACCCTCCTCGTAGCCCAGTTCGCTGTAGACCTCGCTGAGCTTGTCGTTCTTCACCACGATGAGGGCGTCGACGTACTGGTTGATGTTCTCCACGCCGTCCAGTGCCTGGTCTATCTTATTGATACCCTCCCAACTGTAGGGGATGGTGACGATGCCCACAGACAGGATACCCTTTTCGCGGGCAACCTTGGCTACCACGGGGGCAGCTCCGGTGCCAGTGCCTCCGCCCATGCCGGCGGTGATGAATACCATCAGGGTGCCGTCGTCCAGCTTCTGCCGGATGTCGTCAATCTGCTCCTCGGCTTTCTGGCGGGCGTACTCAGGGTTATTGCCGGCTCCAAGTCCGTTGCCCAGCAACAGTTTGTCGGGCACGGGGGAGTCTTCGATGGATTTTATATCGGTGTTGCACACTAAGAAGGTAACACCCTCGATGCCCTCGCGGTACATGTGGTTCACGGCGTTACAACCGCCTCCACCCACGCCAATGACTTTGATGATCTTCGGTGAGCCGGTGGTGAAACCGAAATCTTTGATTATATCGTCCATATATAGTTATGATTTAATTCCATAAATACTCTGTTACATCTTCTCGTCATTATCCCCCAAAACCTCTTCTTGCAGGTTATCGAAGAAAGTTTTCCATATCGGCTTCTTTTTGATTTTTGTTGTTTTGTCCGTATTTCCCGGTTTAGCCGGCTTTTCGTTAGTTTCCGGTTTGGCCGGCTTGGTGACTACAGTATCTTCTTCGAAGCCAATGCTTGTCTGTGTCGGTTCTGCATTCGTCGGTTTAGCTTCTTCCTGTAGGCAGCAGTTCTCCTTTCCGGCGATGAGCAGGCCCAGCAGGGTGTTCTGTGTACCGTCTGCCTTGATTTGCTCGGTATAGCCTCGGAGGGTTTCCTGAATGGAAGCGGCCATCCGGATTTTACCCATCTTGCAGATTTTGAGCATGGCCTCCTTGATATTGCATAGGTTGGAGGTACCTCCGGTCAGCACGATGCCGGACAAGAGCTTGTCTTCGTAGCCCGAAAGCTGAATCTGGTTCCAGACGTTGGCCAATATTTCCTCCGTGCGTGCGCCGACAATCTCGTTCAGTTCGGTGAGGGGAATGCTTCGTCCGTCCTCGGTCGTGCAGGTGGCGGGTGTTTCGGCTTTTTCGTTTTCTTTGTAAAGGGCGTCGCCGTAGTTGAGCTTTAGTTTCTCGGCTTCCTCTTCCTCCATCTTCAGCGTGGTGATGTCGCGGGTGATGTTGTTGCCTCCCAAGGGGATGACGCTGAGGTAGCGCAGGATATTGTTCTTATAGACCATGACGGTGGTGGTGTCTGCACCCAGGTCAACGAGGACACAACCCGAGCGAAGTTCGTTTTCCGTCAGGACAGCCTGTGCCAGGGCGGTGGGGGCGATGAGCAGGTCGGCCAGTTCGATTTTGGCCTGCTCGAAGCTCAGTTCGAGGTTCTTTTTGAGCGAAGAGCGGGCCATGATGTTGAGGAAGTGGCCGGTGACGGACTTGCCCGTGACGCCTACAGGCTCGGCATACAGGTTGTTGTCGATTTTGTATTCCTGAGGCGCTACGTCCAGAATATCCATGTCAACGATGGGGCAGGCCAGGTTTTCGTCGCAAAGAGTGTCGATGAGTTCTTGTGAGATGACTTCCGTCTCAGGGATGCGGCTCACGGTGTTTCTGACGGTGCGCAAGGATTGTCCGCTGATGCCAGCATAGACTTTGGCGATGGGGCTCTTGAGTTGATCTTCCAGTCGGTTGATGATGGTGGTCAGTGCCTGTGCCGCCTTGCCGATGTTGTAGACGGCTCCTTTGCGCATAAAGGAGGCTGCTTCTTCGGTGGCGTAGGCCAGCACTTGGATGCTTCCGTCACTGTTCCTTCGTCCGGCGATGCCGGAAATCTTGGAGGAACTGAGTTCGATGGCGGCGATGAATTCTGTTGTTGCCATATGTCTTGTTGTTATTGTTTATGAATCGTTTTTCGTTATTCCTTTTTGGTGCAGATAATCTGGTTGTCGAATTCGACGTTGATGCGTGAATATTTGTTCCAGCCTACTTGGTTCAAGGCCTCCTTATAGAAGGTCTTGACGCGCTCCAGCTTGTGACTGTAGTCTTTCAACCGCCCCAAGTAAATAAGATGGTCGCCCACGCGTGGTACCAATTCAACGTTTTGGTCGGCGTGTACATAGATTTGTTCTATCTGGGCATCCCAGAAAGGATCTTGTTGCAAAAATACACCAAACTTATATAATTCCTTCACGGCGTAGGATTTTTCTATATTTCCTGTAGCCAAAGGGACATGGGCTATGCATTTGGCATCGGGAGGCATGATGGTACCTTTATTATCCAGGTAGTAGTTTTCTCCACGGTTGTTTATGACTCGCATGATAGGAATGCGCTGACTGACCTCGATACCGATTTTTTCACTGGGAGTCTTATAGCATTCCACGCGGTCGATGAGCGGGTGGGTGGCTAAGGCTTCTTCAATGCGGACGGTGCGTATCTCGCTCATTTCACGACCTACGGGATCAAGCTTCTTCTTGCGTAGCATGGAGAGCACTTCGTTTTTGTTGATAAAGCCGGCGTACACCGTGTCTTTGATAATCAGCTCAATGTCAGTGCAGATAGTTCCTTCCGGCTTCCGATTGAAGGCGGTGATGGCTATTATCAGGTAAGCGGTGATGAGTAGCACAACGGCGGTCAGTAATATTCTTCTTATCATATCTCTTTGTTGTTTCGTTTCTCCAGTAGCCGGGTTATCTCAGGAACATAGTTGTCCAGGTCTCCCGCTCCCAAAACGATCAGCACTTCTATGGGTTTGTTTTCCAACAGGCTGAGCACATCTTCCTTCTTGCATAGGCTTTTTTCGATGCCGGGGCGAAGGCGGTCATAGATGAGGCGGCTGCTGACGCCCGGGATGGGTTCTTCTCGAGCCGGATAGATGTCGGTCAGTATCACTTCATCGAGCAATGAGAGGCTGTCGGCAAACTCTTGGTAGAAGTCCCGTGTGCGGGTATACAGATGGGGTTGGAAGATTGCGGTAATCTTCTTGTCACGATATAGCTCGCGGACAGATTGCACGCTTTGTGCAATTTCAGCCGGGTGATGGGCATAATCGCTGAGGAAGACAATACGATCGGTTTTCAGCTTGAAATCGAAGCGGCGATCCACCCCGCGGAAACTGGCCATACCCTGTTTGATTTCTTCGTTGGTGGCACCATTCAAATGAGCCAAGGCCATGGCTGCTACACCGTTTTCAATATTGATACTGACGGGGACGCCCAGTTGGATGTCATTGATGCGCGTGTCGGGTGCTACGAAATCAAGGAAAATTTCTCCATTGCCGATTCGGATATTCTCGGCATGAAAGTCACCGCTTTCGCGGTTGTAGGTGTAAGTCCTGACACCCGGTTGTACGTCAGGTTGCAGGGCAAGTCCTTCGTGAAGTATCAATGCGCCGCCCGGCTGGATGAGTGTGGTGTAGTGGCGAAAACTCTCCAGATAAGCTTCCCGTGTACCGTAGATGTCAAGGTGGTCGGGGTCAGTAGCGGTAATGACACTCATGTAAGGCGAAAGCCAATGAAAGGAGCGGTCGAATTCATCAGCTTCGATGACTGTATAAGGACTGCTCTGTGATAGCAGCAGATTGGTGTTGTAGTTCTTCGAGATACCTCCCAGGAAGGCTGTGCATCCGATGGCTGACTGGTACAGCAAATGGGCTGCCATGGTGCTGGTGGTGGTCTTACCGTGTGTACCGGCTACGCATAGTGCCTTGCTGCTGCGGGTTATGATGCCCAATACTTGGGCCCGTTTGTGTATTTCGAAGTTGTTTGTGCGGAAATATATCAGCTCGGCATGCTCATCGGGGATGGCAGGGGTATAAACCACGAGGGTTGTGGCCGGCTGTTTGCACCAGTCCGGTATCAGGGCGACATCTTCTTCGTAGTGGATAGCCGCCCCTTCTTCAATAAGCTGGGTTGTCAGTTCGCTGGGCGTCCGATCGTATCCTGCCACACGCTTTCCTTTGGACAAAAAATAGCGTATCAGGGCACTCATGCCGATACCGCCGGCACCGATGAAGTAAACAGATTGGATGGTTTCTATGTTCATATTTTTATTTCTTATCGATCAGTTTCAATACCTCTTGTGCTATGATTCGGGCCGAGTCAGGCATGGCCAGCTTCCCGATATTCAGGCTCAGCTGCTTTAGTCGTTCATCGTCGGAGATGGTTTTGAGAGCGGTGTCGAGCAGTAATTCTTGAGCCTCTGAATCTTTAACGTAAAGAGCGGCGTCCTTGTCAACTAATGCTAAAGCATTCTTTGTCTGATGGTCTTCGGCTACGTTGGGTGAGGGAACGAGAATAACCGGTTTCCCCAGCAGGCAAAACTCAGAGATGGAACCGGCTCCTGCACGTGAAATCACCAGATCGGCCAGTGTATAGGCGTTGTTCATTTGTTTGATGAAATCCGTGACGTAGAGGTTAGGCAGGCTGCTTACCTGTGCGTTGCGTATGGCCTCACCGGTGAACGCTGTAATGGCCGCTTTCACTTGTTCGATGTATATTTTTCCTGTTTGCCAGATAAACTGCACCTCGGGGTGTGCTTTGATGAGCGACAGGCCTGCCGTCAGGGTCTGGTTGATGGTACGTGCGCCCAGACTTCCACCCAGTATCAGGATTGTTTTTCGCTTGGGATCGAGGCCGAATGCATGAGCGGCCGCTTCACGTGTTGTCGGATCATTGAGCAAGGTTTGTCTTACAGGATTGCCTGTCAGCAGAATCTTGTCGGCAGGGAAGAATTTTTCCATTCCTTCGTAGGCCACGCAAATGCGGTTTGCTTTTTGTGCCAACAACTTGTTGGTTACGCCGGCGTATGAATTCTGTTCTTGTATCAGGGTGGGAATTCCCATCATGCCGGCTGTTTTCAGTGTCGGGCCACTGGCGTATCCGCCTACTCCCACAGCTACTTGTGGACGGAATTCCTTGATAATCCGGCGTGCTTTCCATTGGCTGCGCAGTAGTTTGATAATGACGGCAAAGTTTTTCCACAGATGTTGGCGGTCGAACCCAGCTACCGGCAGACCGATGATGCGGTAACCGGCGTCGGGCACACGTTGCATCTCCATTCTTCCCTCCGCACCGACGAACAGTATCTCTGCTTCGGGACGTAACTCGCGGATGGCGTTGGCGATGGATACGGCCGGAAAAATATGTCCTCCCGTACCTCCTCCGCTGATGATGATGCGTGGCTTGTTATGATTATTGTCAGAGTCTTTCATATTCTCATCTTTATATATTATGAAATGTTTATTTGAATTCACTGTCACTGTTCAGTAGTTGCGAGGTCGGTTGCTCGGCTTCTTCAACAAGTTCGACTGTTGGTGTACTGTTGGTTTCCACATGCATCGGTATTTGTGCATCGTGCAGGCGTTGTTCTTCCAGCTTGGCGGTGTATCGGCTTACGCTCAGTATCATGCCGATGTAGGCACAGTTGATGAACGTTGATGTACCTCCCTTGCTGATGAGCGGCAGAGGCTGTCCTGTGACAGGAGCCAAGCCTACGGCTACCATCATGTTGAACAACGCCTGAATTACAAGTAACAGGGCAATGCCGATTATCAGGAAGGCCGGGAAAGTCCGATCGCATTTCTTGGCAATTCGACCTACACGTATCAGCAAGCAAATGTAGAGAAAAACAACAATAATGCCGCCGATTAACCCCAGTTCTTCAATAATGATGGCATAAATGAAATCCGAATAAGCTTGGCTCAGGAAGTCGCGTTGCACGGAGTTGCCCGGACCTTTACCAATGACATGGCTTGTGGCTACAGCGATACGGGCGTGTGCCACTTGAGCGTCACCGTCAATGTCAAATTTGGCGGCCGGTACTTCTTTTGCATAGGCAAAGTCTATGATACGCGCTTTTACCGTGGTGAAACGATGCCCCATCGGAATTTTCTCCAGTGTATTATTAGGCGTTGCCAGCAGGAAGGTTACGAACAGTACTGCGGCTCCGATTAATGCTCCTCCCAAAAGTATTAATTTCTTGGTTTGTACACGTCCGATAAACATCATCAGATAGATGGTACAGAAGAGCAGGATGCCGGTTGAGTAGTTTTCCGGCAAAATGAGTCCGCAAACAATGCCTGTCATAATCATGATGCGCTTGAAAGCCTTCGGGGAAGCTCCATATTCATTCTGGCCACGGGACAGGATAACGGCGGTTCCCATGACGACACCCATTTTTGCCACTTCCGAGGGCTGAAATTGTATGCCCATGAAAGTCATCCAGCGGGCGGCACCATTGATGCGGTCGCCCGTCACCATTCCCGTAATCATGACGAAGAGTAGCAATACAACTGATATCAGCAGGAGCGGGTAGGGGAAAGTCTGGAACCATTTGTAGGGGATGTTGTGTACAAACACGACAATTAGAGCCCCAATGGACAGAAGAATGGTGTGCTGTGTAATGGGAGCCCAGTGGTCACCACTCTTGTAGGTCAGCGTAGAGGCGGCGGAGAACACCTCAGCGATGGAGATGAGGCAGAGTACCAGAAAGATGATCCATATCACCTTATCACCTTTGAATATGCTTTTTAGTAGGTCCACTTTATTCTATTCTTTTAGATTGTTTCACTTATAGGCAGTCGGGTTACCAGTTGTAGGCAAACGACAAGTAATTTAAAGACTTCTTACACAGGCTTTGAACTGGTCACCGCGGTCTTCGTAGCTTTTAAAGAGGTCGAATGAGGCGCAGCAAGGACTCAGCAGTACTGTCTCGCCTTTTTTAGCCAGGTGATAGGCGGCTTCTACAGCATCTTTCATACCTGTATGTATATCGGCTACGGGCAATCCCAAACGGTCGAAGAACTCGTGTAGTTTTTCATTGTGAAGGCCCAAATAAACCAGTGCCGAACATTTCTCACGTACCAGATCTTCTATCTCCTTATAGTCGTTGCCTTTGTCCTTGCCTCCTAATATCAGAACAGTTTTGGTTGTCATGCTCTGCAGGGCATACCAGCAAGAGTTGACATTGGTTGCCTTTGAATCATTGATAAAGTGTATGCCGCGAACGGTAGCCACCTTCTCCAAGCGGTGAGGAACCCCTTGGAAGTCAGACAAAGCCTTTCGGATGTCCTCGTTCTTCACACCGGCCAGGTTGGCCGAAATGCCGGCTGCCAGTGAGTTATACAGGTTATGCGTGCCGCGTAGAGCCAGTTCTTCTTGTTCCATGTTGAAGGCTATAGGGGTGTTGATTTCCACTTCTCCGTCTTCTACGTATGCGATAGCGCCATCTTCTTTGACCGCGGCAAAGGGGTACAGTTGTGCTTTCAGACCATGCTTGGCCAGTTCGTTGCGGATGATGGGGTCGTCGTTCCAATACACGAAAGCGTCTTCTTCCGTTTGGTTCTGCGTGATGCGGAACTTGGCGTCCACGTAATTTTGCATGCAGTAATTATAGCGATCCAGGTGATCGGGGGTAATGTTCATCAGGACAGCGATGTTGGCTCGGAATTTATACATGTTGTCCAACTGGAAACTGCTCAGTTCGATGACATAATAGTCATGCTGCTCAGTGGCTACTTGCAGGGCCAAACTGTTTCCGATATTGCCAGCCAGGCCTACGTTCATACCTGCACTTTTGAAAATGTGGTAGATGAGCGAGGTCGTTGTGGTTTTTCCGTTTGATCCCGTAATGCAAATCATCTTGGCATTCGTGTAGCGCCCGGCAAACTCAATTTCAGAGATGATAGGCGTCTTTTGTGCCTTCAGTTTCAAGATGATTGGAGCATCATTAGGAATGCCCGGACTTTTGATTACTTCGTCAGCATTCAGAATTTTCTCTTCCGTATGTCCTCCTTCTTCCCATGGAATGTCATACTTGTCCAACAGTTCTTTGTACTTAGCCTTGATGGCACCCATGTCTGAAACAAAAGTGTCAAATCCTTTCACTTTTGCCAGCACGGCAGCACCTGCACCGCTTTCGCCGGCTCCTAAAACTACAATTCTGTTCATATCTAAGTTATCTGATTTTTAGTGTGATGATGGTGATAGCTGCCAGAATGATGGTCACAATCCAGAAACGGACGGTGATTTTCGATTCGTGGAACAGTTGTTCGGGTTTAGTGAATACGACGCGACACCCCGGTTCAATCAGATTCATGCCTGTGCGGAAGTGGTCGTGTATGGGTGTGCGCTTGAACAGGCGTTGTTTGACGCCTTTTCGCTTACCGGCTTTGTAATACACCCGCTGTAGGATAACAGACAGGTTTTCCACCAGGAAAACACCGCAGAGGATGGGTATCAGCAGCTCCTTGTGGATGATGATGGCAAAGACGGCAATGATGCCTCCGATGGTGAGGCTGCCTGTATCGCCCATGAATACTTGTGCCGGATAGGCATTGTACCACAAGAAACCGATGAGCGCACCAATAAAGGCGCAGATGAAGATTACCAGTTCTTCAGAACCGGGTATATACATGATGTTCAGGTAGCCGGCATACTCGATGTGGCTCGATACGTAAGCCAGTATTCCTAAAGTTAGTCCCATGATGGCTGAGTTGCCGGCTGCCATGCCGTCCATGCCGTCGTTCAGGTTGGCACCGTTGCTCACGGCTGTGACGACAAAGATGGTGATAATTACAAAAAGTATCCAGCCGGCTGTCTGTGCGTGATCACCCAGAAAGCCCATGAGGTCGGCGTAATCCAGGTTGTTGCTTTTAAAGAAGGGAATGGTGGTTTGCGTAGCCTTGATTTCCTTGGCGGCATGTACCACCTCTATTTGTCCGTCCGGCAGTTTTGTCTCAATGTTCTCGCGGATGACGACTTGTGGGCTGAGGTAGAGGGTCAATCCCACAATCAGCCCAAGACCCACCTGACCGATAATTTTGAACTTGCCATGTAGACCTTCCTTGTCTTTCTTAAATATCTTGATGTAGTCGTCAGCAAAGCCTAACGAGCCCAGCCAAACGGTGGTAATAAGCATCAGTATCATGTAGATGTTTTCCAGCTTACCTAATAACAGGCAAGGAATAAGGGTTGCAAATATGATGATAACCCCTCCCATACTGGGTACTCCCACTTTGTTCACGCCAAACGGGTCGATGCTGGCGTCGCGTTGGGTTTCGGTAATCTGTTTTCGTTTTAGCAGACGAATGAATTTATCTCCCCAGATGGTGGAAATCAGAAGGGCCAGGATGATGGCCATCAATGCGCGGAACGATGTGTAGCCGAACATGCCCGCACCGGGGAAATCATATTGGTCGAGCCAACGGAATAAGTAGTATAACATGATGTATGAATAATTACAATGTACAATTAGTAAAATCAGTTCATAATTTTTTGGAGTTCTTCCTTGTCGTCGAAGTGGTGTTTCACACCCTTTATCTCCTGATAATTCTCATGCCCTTTACCGGCCACAAGCACCACGTCGCCGGGCTGTGCCAGCATACAGGCCGTCTTGATGGCTTCGCGTCGGTCTGCAATGCTGATGGTTTTCTGCATGTCGTTTTGGTCGAGCCCGGCCAGCATGTCGTTGATAATCTCCTGTGGTTCCTCGAAGCGGGGATTGTCGCTCGTGATGATGACGCGGTCACTTAGGCGGGCGGCTTCCTTAGCCATGATAGGGCGTTTGCCTTTGTCGCGGTTTCCACCGGCTCCTACTACGGTGATGACCTTACCTTTCCCTTCCAGCACTCCGTGGATGGCGTTCAGCACATTGACCAGCGCGTCGGGTGTGTGGGCATAATCCACAATGGCGGTGAACCCCTTGCTTGGTGAGCGGACGGCATCAAAACGTCCGGCTACCGGATGCAGGGTGCTCAGCGCTACCAGCACGTCTTCTTCTTTCTTGCCCAGTAGCACGGCGGCACCAAATACGGCTAACAGGTTGGAAGCGTTGAAACGTCCGATGAACTGGACGGCCACTTCGTGGTTGTTAAATTCGAGTAGCATACCGTCGAAGTGCGACTCCAGTACGCGTCCTTTGAAGTCGCTCAGGCTACGTAGTGAGTAGGTATAGACGTGCGAACGGGTATTTTGTGTCATCACTAGTCCGTTCTTATCATCCAGGTTGGTCAGGCTGAAAGCGTTCTTGGGCATATTGTCGAAGAATTTCTTTTTGGCCTTCAGATAGTTTTCCACCGTTTTGTGATAATCCAAATGGTCTCGTGTCAGGTTGGTGAAAATTCCTCCGGCAAAACGCAGACCGCTGATACGTTTCTGGTCAATGGAATGGGAGCTTACTTCCATGAAAGCATACTTGCAACCGGCGTCGGCCATCTGTCCCAACAGACGGTTTAGGGTGATGGGGTCAGGAGTTGTATGGTCGGTCGGTATCGGCTGGTCGTCGATGTAGTTGCATACGGTAGAAATGAGTCCTACTTTATAACCGAAGTAACGGAATACATTATATAATAAGGTTGCGATGGTTGTCTTGCCATTGGTTCCGGTGACACCCACCAGCTCCATCTTGGATGTGGGATCGCCATAGAAAGTAGTTGCGAGCTTTCCTACAGCGTCTTCGCTGTCCTTCACGCGGATGTAGGTGATGCCGGGTGCCTTCTGTTCTGGCAATTCCTCACAAAGGATGGCACTGGCACCGTTGCCGATGGCCGAAGGGATATAGGCATGACCGTCGGTTTGTGTACCGCGCATGGCCATGAAGAGGTGTCCGGCCTCTATCCGGCGTGAGTCGATGTTCACTCCGGTTATTTCGATGTCCGTATTTCCAATTACTTCTACCGTTTGTATCGTTTTCAATAATTCGTTCAGTCTCATATCGTTCATTAAAATTTTTCCATTTGTTTATTGTTTTAGTTGAAGGGTGATGGTTTGTCCTTTCACAATTCTGTGTCCTCCTGCGATGGATTGCCGTCTCACCTTGCCGATGCCGTGGAGTTGTACGCGAAGCCCTTTGCTTTCCAACAGGTAGACAGCGTCTTTGGCTCCCATACCTATCACGTTCGGCACCAATCCCGATTTGCTTTCGCTTGTTTGCAGAATAACGGCATTGGGTGATTGTTGCGCATGTCCCCAGGCAATCTGGTGAGAAGAGAGCTTGAAGTCCTTCTGTATGGGTACCTTCAATCCTTCTAATACCCGAACCGTTTCGTTCATGTTGCCTGCCTTGACAGACGGGATGACGTTGCTTGTACTGTCTATGGCGTTTTTCAAATCGAAGTGCAGGTTCTTGGCATAGACTCTTTCCGCTATTTTACTGAATACACTTCCTGCCATTACACCGCCCGACGCCATGCCTTTGTTTATCTGGATGGAAACGATGCAGCTGTAACGGGGTTTTTCTGAGGGGAAGTAGCCGCAGAAGCTGACCAAATGGTTGCGTACACCGCTCTTGTAGCCTGCTGCACCTTGCGAAACCTGTGCTGTACCTGTCTTTCCCGATACATGGAATTGATCGCTGCCTGCCTGCTTGGCCAGTCCGTTTGCTACAACGTTTCGCAGGATGGTGCGTATTTGCTCCAGTGTATGATCCGAACATATTTTGGGATTGATGACTTCGACCGGATATTCTTCCACAATGTTATCGTCTTTCACTGCTTTGGTCACGAAGCGGGGGCGTACCATGGTGCCGTTGTTGGCAATAGCGTTGTAGAAGGTCAGGATATTGATAGGAGGAATCTGTACTTCATAACCGATGCTCATCCACGGCAGGGTTGTTTTGGCGAAATATTTTTCTTTCGGTCCTTTGATGTTAGGAGTTCCTTCACCGGGTATTTGCAGGTGCAACGGTTGGTCGATGCTCATGCGTTTCAAACCGTCTACGAACTTTTGCGGATCATCCTTGTAGAATTTGTCGATGATGCTTGACACACCGATATTGGACGACACTTCCATAATTCTGTTCACGTCGATGGTTTTGTAGCCTCCCTTGTACCAGTTGTGGTCGCGCATGGCTTGTCCGTACATCATCTTGGTTCCATTTCCGGTATCCACGGTGTAATCCGGTGTGATTTTCCCATCCTCCAGCGCCACCATGATGGAGGCTGTTTTGAAGGTGGAGCCTGGTTCTTGCAGGTTGCTGATGGCCAGGTTGCGCATTTCGTAGTAATTGCCGTCCTGTCCGCGCGTCATGTTGACGATGGCCTTCACATCACCTGTAGGCACATCCATCAGGATGGCTACACCTGATATGGCTTCCAGTTCCTTCAACTTGTCTACCAAGGCCTTCTCGCAGATGTCCTGCATATCCACATCAAGGGT
The DNA here is from genome assembly GCA_944319875.1 of uncultured Bacteroides sp. Taxonomy (GTDB): domain Bacteria; phylum Bacteroidota; class Bacteroidia; order Bacteroidales; family Bacteroidaceae; genus Bacteroides. The sequence goes on along the minus strand of CALUFR010000072.1, from coordinate 21,376 downwards.
GGTAATGATGTCGCAACCGTCTACGGGCGGACGATCCACAATGTTCAGGTACTTGTTCATTACTTTTTGGCGGTGAGTGATACCCTCACGCCCTTTCAACAAGGAGTCGAAGGCCAGTTCGATGCCGTTCTTTGCCCCTTGAGCCGTGTCGGCGTATAGGTCGCCCAGCGTACGGGCGGCCAGTGAGCCGAATGGTTTCTTGCGTTGGTTGTAGACCTGTTCGTGAAAGCCGCCTTTGTACTTGTTCAGGTTAAACACGGGCAGCCGTTTCGCTTCTTTGTACTGGATGTATGAGATTCGCTTAGGATAAATCAAGTAGTTGCGGCTTCCCTTCTTGCGCCCTTTCAGCAGATGAGCCTTGAACTGGGCGGCGCTCCGGTCGGGAAATATCCTGTGCAGACCTTCGCAGATTTCCGTCAGATGGTTCATCAGCATGGTATCTTTCTGGTATCCGCCTGCCTTGAAGTCCATGTAGATGCGGTATTCGGGCAAGGAACTGGCCATCAGCTTGCCGTCAGCCGAGAGGATATTGCCGCGGTTGGGCTTGACGGGCACGCCTTCGCGCACGAATCGGTCGGCCACGTCTTTCCAATAGCCTTGTTCGGCGAACATGATAAAGCCAGCTTTGACTACGATAGCTATTCCCATCAGTGACATCAGCAACACGACGAAGAAGTAGCGGGTCATTATATTTTTTTTATTTACAGCCATGGTTGTTTGTTGCGGATTGTGGTTCTACTTAATCAGATAGGGAGGATTGGTTGCCGTCTGGAGATCGCTTTCGCGGGTGGAGATGTATTCCTCAATACGCGACTGGCGGCTGCGTTCCATCAGTTCGGAGCTGCGGGTCAGGGCGTCGTACTTGATGTCGGTAAGTTCTTTCTTCAGCCGGTCAATCTCTATCATCTGCTGCTGGCAGGCATAGCGGTTATGGATGTAGAAAATGATGAGCACCATGACCAGCACCAGTAGTTTGGTCTGCCGGCGGAAGAAGTCTGTGGCCAGTATGTCTCCGCCCACAATGCTTTTCCAGGAAGTGTGCTTGTTTTTCTTTTCCGGTTGCGCGAAGTTTTCTTGTCTGCTTTCCATTGCAAAGTCTCCTCTTTCTCAAAGTTTTTCTGCTATTCTTAGTTTGGCGCTCCGCGAGCGAGGGTTGTTGGCTATTTCCTCTTCGTCGGGCGTAATTACTTTGTTGTTCACGAGGCGGAAGGGGGTCTGTACGTTACCGTAGAAATCTTTTTCCGCCTTGCCTTCCACGTTACCCGTTTTCATGATATTCTTCACCATGCGGTCTTCCAGTGAGTGGTAGGTGATGATGACCAGTCGTCCGCCCGGGCGGAGGGCTTCTGTAGCGGCATAAAGCATTTCTTTCAGGGCCTCCATTTCTTGGTTTACTTCGATACGCAGGGCTTGAAACACTTTAGCCAGTTCCTTTTTCTCGCGTTCGCGGCCGAAGAGAGGTTTCACGGTGTCCAGGAATTCGCCGATGGTGTCTATCTTCTGTGCATTGCGTGCCTTGACCAGCAGGGAAGCCAGCTTGCGGCTGTTCTTCAGTTCGCCGTAGAGGTAGAAGATGTCAGCCAAGCGTTCTTCGTCGTAGGTGTTCACCACCTCGGCAGCCGTCAGGCTTGCCCGCCTGTTCATGCGCATGTCCAGCCGACCGTCGAAGCGGAAAGAGAAACCTCGTTCGCTATCGTCAAAGTGATGTGATGATACGCCCAGGTCGGCCAAAATGGCATCCACCTGCTTCACGCCGTAGTAACGTAGGAAATTGTGCAGGTAGCGGAAGTTGCTCCGCACGAAGGTGAAGCGAGGGTCGTCCATGATGTTGCGCTCGGCGTCTTCGTCTTGGTCGAAGCTCAGCAGGCGTCCCTTGTCACCGAGTCGGGACAGGATTTCGCGCGAGTGCCCTCCACCGCCGAAGGTCACGTCTACGTATGTGCCGTCCGGATGAATATCCATGCCGTCCACGCTGGCTTTCAGCAGTACGGGGATGTGATATGTTGTTTCTTCTGTTGCCATTTACACCTTAGTTATATAAGCGGCTGTAAAAGTACGTATTTCTCCACAATTATGAGCAAGAATTCTGCAAAAAACCACAAACAAGTTTTCAACAGCCTTAAACTCCTTGTTTGCAGTGATTTCTGAAAACTTGTGCGAATGACACTTTAAGTGTGGGGTGAGTCTTGTGCTCTTGGGGTTGGCGGTGATGATGTAAGAGGGGAAATAATGAAAATGACAGACTTCGGATGAGGCCTGTCATTTCACTTACACAACTAAAAATAAGCGCGATCTATCTCTTGTAAAACAAGATGCTTGTGCTTCACGCTATCAGTGATTAGGGATTATTTATAGGAAATCTTTCAGTTCGCGCTGCAATTTCTGACGTGTAAAGAAGATGCGGCTTTTTACAGTGCCCAAGGGGAGGTCCAACTTTTCGGCAATCTCGCGATACTTGTATCCGGTTACGTGCATGGAAAAGGGCACACGGTATTCCTTGGGCAGTGCGTTGACGATGCGGCGCATTTCTTTCAAGTCGTAATTGGCTTCGGTGCTTTCGAACAAATTGTCGTTGGGCGTGTTCAGGTGGTATTGATTCTCCGTGTGATCCACGAAAGTTTGGTCGCGCATCATCTTGCGGTAGTTGTTAATGAAGATGTTTCGCATAATTGTATAGACCCATCCCTTGAAATTGGTTTCGGGCATATATTTGTCTTCATTGTCGAGGGCCTTCAGGGAGGTTTCCTGCAACAAGTCGTTGGCGTCTTCGTAATCTGCGGTCAGTTTGTAGGCGAAACGTAGTAAGTCGTCTTGTGCCCCGACCAGGGCTTTTGTAAAAGTTGCACTATTCATATTGCGTGTGTTAAATAATTAATTGTCATACTTTTGTTCTGACGTACAATGTTACAAACTATTTACAGGTAAGAGTACCGAAAAACAGGCATCAATAGGGGGAAAAACTGACTATTGATGGTTTTTAGGTGTTTTTTGTCAGCTTTCGGGTGTATTTTCTGTCAAATCTTTGCTCGAAATTAAAAAGAAGCGTTAATTTTGCGCAGTTATTTATCTGGAAAGTGCATGGGGGATGACTCACTGTTTTTAATAGACATCGACAGAATTCTTCGGGAGAAAGCGCCGAAGCAGTCGCGTTACGTGCCTCGTTTCGTGGTATCGTATCTGAAACACATTGTCCATCAGGATGAACTGAATGTTTTCTTGCGGGAGTCGAAAGACAAGGTCGGAGTTGATTTTCTGGAGGCCTGTCTGGATTTCCTGGATGCCAAGCTCGAAGTAAAGGGGCTGGAAAACCTGCCCGATGACAGGTTGTGTACGTTTGTCTCCAATCATCCGTTGGGAGGGCAGGACGGCATTGCCTTGGGTTATGTCTTGGGAAAGCATTATGGAGGTAAGGTGAAGTATTTGGTCAACGACCTGCTGATGAACCTCCATGGTTTGGCTCCGCTTTGCATTCCCATCAATAAGACCGGTCGGCAGGCCAAGGATTTTCCGAAACTGGTAGAGGCCGGGTTCGCTTCCGATAACCAGCTCATCATGTTTCCGGCCGGACTTTGCTCCCGTCGCCAGAAAGGTGGAGTGATTGCTGATTTGGATTGGAAGAAGGCGTTTGTCGTGAAGAGTGTGGAGCATCAGCGCGATGTCGTTCCCATTCATTTCGAAGGGCGTAATTCTAATTTCTTCTACAACTTGGCCAATCTCTGCAAGTTTTTGGGTATTAAGTTCAATATTGCGATGCTCTACTTGGCTGATGAAATGTTGAAGAATCGTCATAAGACGTTCACCGTGACCATTGGCAAGCCCATTCCTTGGCAGACCTTTGACAAGTCGCGTACACCCGTGCAGTGGGCTCAGTATGTAAAAGATATTGTATATAAGTTATAGGACATAGATTTTTTTGAAAAATAGGTATGAGTATGGAAGAAGTTATTGCACCGGTTGATAAGGAATTGCTGAAGGCGGAGTTGACGGAGGAGAAGCGTCTGCGTATGACAAACCGCAGTAACAATCATATATATATAGTAACTGCCCATGACGCTCCTAATACGATGAGGGAAATCGGGCGCCTGCGCGAGATTGCCTTTCGGGCTGCTGGTGGAGGAACGGGCCTTTCTATGGATATTGATGAGTATGACACGATGGAGAACCCCTATAAGCAATTGATTGTGTGGAACCCGGAGGCAGAAGAAATATTGGGGGGATATCGGTATATTTTGGGTACAGACGTGAGGTTTGACGAGCAGGGAGCACCTATTCTTGCTACCTCCCACATGTTTCATTTTTCCGAAAAGTTCTTGAAAGACTACTTGCCTACTACGATTGAACTGGGCCGTTCTTTTGTGACTTTGGAATATCAGTCTACACGCACGGACAGCAAAGGTCTTTTTGCCCTGGATAACTTGTGGGACGGATTGGGCGCGCTGACGGTTGTGATGCCCAATGTGAAGTACTTCTTCGGCAAGGTGACCATGTATCCCAGTTACCATCGCTTAGGTCGTGACATGATTCTTTATTTCCTGCATAAGCATTTCGGTGACAAGGAAGGCTTGGTTTATCCGATGGAACCGTTGAAATTGGAAGCCGATGAAAAAGAACTGGCCACCCTGTTTTGTAAGGACACGTTCAAAGAAGATTATAAGATCTTGAATACGGAAATTCGTAAGTTCGGCTATAACATTCCTCCGTTGGTCAATGCCTATATGAGCCTGAGCCCCACGATGCGTGTATTCGGTACCGCCATCAATTATGAATTCGGTGATGTGGAGGAAACGGGCATCCTGATTGCCGTCGATGAAATTCTGGCGGAGAAACGTATCCGTCATATTCAGTCGTTTGTGGCGAATGAGCAGGATGTGAACCGTTTTGTCTTCAATAAGAAGCCTTGACAGAGCGAGGTATCAGCTTATTTCCGGTAGGCTGTTCCCGTTTATTTTCCGATAAAGATCGAGGGCGAAGACATCCGTCATCCCCGAGATATAATCCAATACCGCCTGTATTCTTTCGTAGAATACGGGCGATTTTATTTTATATTGGCTGGATACCCGGTTGATGAGCAGCTTGGAGTAAGTCTTTTCGGGTGAGCAGACGGCATCGGTCATCAGTTCCAGCAGCGTGCCGATGATGCGGAAGCCGGCCAATTCAATGTCAAGGACGTCGCGTGAACGGTATATTTTCTCAAACGAAATCTCGGCGCATTCCTTGTAGGCTTTGGCCGGCAGGGAATTGATGTGCTTGATGAGGGCACCTTCAAACGAACCGGACAGAATTCGTTCTTCGTTATCCAAGAAGGCTTGAGTGCATTCGCGTATCAGAAGTCCGATGACACAGGAGCGCAGGTAGGCAATCTGTTCGTTGATGTCGCTCACGATTTTCAGAGTCTCTTCCATGTGGGCCTTGTGCGCGTCGTCAAAATAGGAAAGAAGCAAGCCCTTGGTTTCATCGGTGGTCAATATTTTTAGTTTGTGTGCATCCTCAATGTCCATCATCTGATAGCAGATGTCGTCTGCCGCTTCTACTAGATAGACCAGCGGGTGGCGGGCGTATTTCAGTGGTTGCTCGTTCAGTTTCGTCATGCCCAGTTCTTCGGCAATGCGGCGGAAACTTTTTTCTTCGCTGATGAAGAATCCGAATTTCTGTTTCTGTCCGGCCAGGCTCGATGAAAAGGGATATTTTACGATGCTGGCCAGGGTGGAATAGGTCAGAACGAATCCGCCGGGGCGTCTGCCCTCGAACTGGTGAGTCAGTAGACGGAAGGCATTGGCGTTCCCTTCAAAGTGTGTAAAGTCCTCCCATTGTGAATCTGTCAGTTGCGGTTTTAAGGCGAGCCCTTTGCCTTCGGAGAAGAACGTGGAAATAGCTTTCTCACCTGAATGTCCGAAAGGAGGGTTGCCCAGGTCATGCGCCAGGCAGGCGGCAGATACGATGGAACCGATTTCCGGCAGGAAGCTTTGTTGTAATTCGGGTTGCTTCCTCAGGATACCTTTGGCCACATCATTGCCCAACGAGCGCCCTACACACGACACCTCTAAGCTGTGTGTCAGTCGGTTGTGTACGAATATGCTGCCCGGAAGAGGAAAGACTTGCGTCTTGTTCTGAAGGCGGCGGAAAGGAGCCGAAAAAACCAGGCGGTCGTAGTCGCGTTGGAATTCGGAGCGGTTCTCGTGGCGCTCCTGATGGTATTCTTCCAGTCCGAAGCGTTTGGCTGACAGAAGGGTGTTCCAGTTCATCATGGGGTGTATGTAAGCTTTATGTTTGACAAAATACGGATACGGTTACTATTATTTAACTGCAAATGTATGACTATTTGCTTCAAAATCCGTACTTTCGCCCGTTAAATAAAGTACATAAATTTAGTAATACGAGATCAGATATGCTGAAAGTACAGATTATTAACCGTTCAAAGCACCCGCTTCCGGCTTATGCCACTGAATTGTCGGCGGGTATGGACTTGCGTGCCAACCTTTCCGAACCGATGACGCTTGCCCCGATGCAGCGTGGTCTGGTGCCTACGGGATTGTTCATCGCTTTGCCGTCCGGTTTCGAGGCTCAGGTGCGCCCCCGTAGCGGATTGGCCTTAAAGAGAGGAGTGACGGTGCTCAATTCTCCGGGTACGATTGATGCCGATTATCGTGGTGAAATCTGTGTCATTCTGATTAATCTGTCGGCCGAGCCGTTTGTTATTGAAGACGGTGAGCGTATAGCGCAGATGGTGATAGCCCGCCACGAACAGGCCGTTTGGGAAGAAGTGGAGGTATTGGATGAAACGCAGCGCGGTGCCGGAGGTTTTGGACATACGGGCGTATGAGTTCTGTGAAAGGTAAATGAATGGAACGGTTGATGAAACATAAATGGAATGGAAGGTTAGGCGTGCTGCTCATGGTATGTCTGCTGGTTTCGTGTGGAACGCTTCGGCGGAACCGCGGAGATGCCGCTCGTACAAAGACTGTGTCAGTCATATCCGAAGATACACTGGCGCCGGCACTCCAACGAAAATATGATTATTTCTTTCTGGAAGCGGCACGTTTGAAGACTCAGCGGAAGTATGACGCGGCATTCGACTTGCTGCAACATTGCCTGCATATCCGTCCCAATGCCCCTTCGGCTTTATTTGAATTGTCCCAGTATTACATGGCTTTGAAACAGGAAGAACGGGCTGTGGCTTCGTTGGAGAAAGCGGTGCGTTATGCCCCTGACAACTATTGGTATGCGCAAGGATTGGTAAATTTATATCAGCAGCAGAAAGAAACGGATAAGGCAGCCGCTCTGTTAGAGAACATGGCGGTACGTTTCCCTGACAAACTGGATCCTGTCTACAACCTGCTGGACATCTATAATCGGCAGCAGAAGTATGACAAAGTGCTGGCCTTACTCAATCGCCTGGAGGAGAAACTGGGCAAGAGCGAACAGATTAGCATGGAGAAGTTCCGCATTTACTTGCAAAAAGAAGACCGTAAGAACGCTTTCCGCGAAATGGAGAGCCTGGTTGCCGAATATCCCAACGACCTCCGTTATCAAGTGGTGCTGGGTGATATCTATTTGGACAATGGAAAGACAGAGGAGGCTCATACGCTCTATCAGAACGTGTTGGCCGAGGAACCGGACAATGCGATGGCTCTTTATTCGATGGCTTCTTATTATGAAGAGACCGGCCAGAAGGAACTGTACGACCGGCAGCTCGACACCATTCTGCTGAACCGGAAAGTAGAGCCGGTCACCAAAATGGAAGTGATGCGGCGGCTGATTGTGCAGAACGAACAGGCCGGTGGAGACAGCACGCGTATCATCACCCTGTTCGATCGCATCTTGGAACAAGATACGGACGATGCCGGTATGCCGATGCTTTATGCGCAGTATCTGTTGTCGAAGAAAATGAATAAGCAGGCCATGCCTGTGTTGGATAAGGTACTTGATATCGATCCTACGAATACCGCAGCCCGCATGACGCTGCTGGGTGGGGCGGTGCAGGAAGAAGATTACGAGGAGATCATTCGTCTGTGCGAGGTCGGTGTGGAAGTCAATCCAGACATGCTGGAGTTTTATTTTTATCTGGCTATTGCTTACAGTCAGGCCGAGCGGACCGACGACGTGCTCGACATCTGTCGCAAGGCGTTGACACATGTCACCAAGGACAGCAAGAAGGAAGTAGTGTCCGATTTTTATGCGATTATTGGTGATGCCTGGCATGTGAAGAACCGCAATGAAGAAGCATACGCTACCTATGATTCGGCGTTGGTCTACAATCCCAACAACATCGGCGCTCTGAACAATTACGCCTACTATCTTTCCTTAGAGCGTAAGAACCTGGATAAGGCCGAAGAGATGAGCTACAAGACCGTGAAGGCCGAACCGCAGAACGCCACCTATCTGGATACCTATGCTTGGATTTTGTTTGAGAAAGGCAATTATGCCCAAGCCCGTCTGTACATCGACCAGGCCATGAAGAGCGATGAGGAGAAGAGTGCCGAGGTGGTGGAACATTGTGGTGACATCTATTATATGGTAGGCGAGGTGGAGCAGGCCGTGGAATACTGGCGCCAGGCGCTCGACCTGGGCAGCGACTCGAAGACGTTGGAACAGAAGATAAAGCTGCGGAAGTATATCCGTGAACCAAAGATAAAACAGAATGAAGATGAAGACAGTAAATAAATTTCGTATCCGGCCATATATATGCCTGCTGTGGCTGATGGCCTTGTTGGTTGGCTTGGCCGGATGTAAGACTTCCCGTCAGGCGGACAGTGAAAGTAAAGAGACCGGTTATCTGTCGTCCAAGGTGACTCTCACCGTGCCGACTAAGGAGGCGGTGTTCACTGTCAACGGCACGATGAAGTTGAAGGACGGTGAGCGCATGCAGCTCTCGTTCCTCATGCCGATATTGCGTTCGGAGGTGGCACGCATTGACATCACTCCCGACGAAGTGCTCCTGGTGGACCGCATGGGCAGGCGTTATGTACAGGCATCGCGTCAGGAGCTGAAAGGGATGCTTCCCAAGAAGGCAACTTTCCATGCCTTGGAGAAGCTGCTTCATGCCGCGTCCCGTCCCGATGGAAAGAATGTGCTGACCGGCAGTGAGCTGGGCATTCCTTCGCTGGAGAAAGGGAAGATAGAATTAACGGACTTCTCCACCAGGCCGTTCAACATGACGCCCACTGAATTATCCTCCCGTTATCAGGAGGTGGAACTCCATGAACTTCTTGAATTGCTGATGAGTCTATGAGGCGGTTCTTGTGTGTGTTGGCAGCTTGTCTTTGTCTGCTGGGGCCGTTGATGGCTCAGTCGAACAAGCTCATCCGTGAGCTGGAGAACCGGCGTGGCGCCTTGCAGAAGCAGATAGCCGAGTCGGAAAGCCTGTTGCAGACCACCAAGAAGGATGTAGGCAGCCAGTTGAAGGGACTGGCCGCACTGACAGGCCAGATAGAGGAGCGCAAGCGCTACATACTGACCATCAACCGCGATGTGGACTTGATAGACAAGGAACTGGCCACCCTGGAACGGCAACTCACCCGCTTGCAAAAAGAGCTGGAAGATAAGAAAGCCAAGTACGCTGCCTCAGTCAACTATCTCTACCGCAATCACACGATTCAAGACAAATTGCTGTTTGTGTTTTCCGCGTCGACTTTGGAGCAGACCTACCGTCGCCTGCGCTACGTTCGCGAGTATGCTTCCTACCAGCGTATGCAAGGCGAGGAGATACAGAAGAAGCAGAAGCAGATTGCCGACAAGCGTGCGGAGCTGACCGAAGCGCGCAAGGCCAAAGAAGGCCTGCTGAAGGAACGGGAGAACGAGAAGACCCGGCTCGAAAAGCAGGAGAAAGAGCAGAAAGCCTTGGTCGACAGTTTACGAAGGAAGCAGCGTAGTCTGCAAAGTGAAATCAATAAGAAGCGCAGGGAAGCCAACCGCCTGAACGCCCGTATCGACCGCCTGATAGCCGAAGAGGTAGAGAAGGCCCGCAAGCGTGCCGAGGAAGAGGCGCGGCGTGAGGCCGCTGCCCGTAAGAAAGTGACGGACAAAGGGGAAGGCACATCGTCTACTACTAAGCCGAAAACCGAACCGTTGGAAGCTTATACCATGAACAAAGCCGACCGTGAACTCTCCGGCAGTTTTGCCGGAAACCGGGGCAAGCTGCCCGTACCTGTTACGGGACCTTACATCATTACAAGCCGCTATGGCGAATACACCGTGCCTGGTCTGCGAGGCGTGAAGCTCGATAACAAAGGTATCGATATCCAAGCCAAGCCGGGAGCACAGGCTCGTGCCGTGTTCAACGGCAAGGTAGCTGCTGTGTTCCGTCTGAACGGTCTGTTCAACATCCTCGTGCGTCATGGTGCCTACATTTCCGTCTACTGTAATCTGTCCTCAGCCTCGGTTAAGGCGGACGACGAGGTAAAGACGGGACAGACGCTCGGCCCCATCTTCTCCGACGGGGCGGACGGCGGACGCACGGTGCTCCATTTCCAGTTGCGCAGAGAGAAAGAGAAACTCAATCCCGAGCCGTGGCTCGACCGTTGACCGTCTTTATAGCTCCGCCCCGTCCAGCAGTTCCAGATACAACCCGATAGCCTCTTCTATTTCCTTGACGAAGATGAATTCGTCTGCCGTGTGTGAGCGGGCGCTCTTGCCGGGACCCATCTTCATGGAAGGGAAAGGCATCAGTGCCTGGTCCGACAGCGTGGGCGAGCCGAAAGGCGTGCGGCCTAAGGCTACGGCGCGGCGCACCAATGGATGCTCCGGCGACACGTGCGACGAGCCTAAGCGGAACGAGCGGGCCTGTGGCTGGCAGTGGATATGCTTCTTGATTTCCTCAAACAGTTCCTCGTTGGTGTAGCATTCGTTGCTGCGGATGTCCACCACGAACGTGCAGCGGTCGGGTATGACGTTGTGCTGCGTGCCGGCATTGACCATTGTCACGCTCATCTTCACGGGGCCCAGCAGGGGGGAAACCCGTTCAAACCGGTAGTCGCGAAACCAGGCGATGTCTTCCAGTATCTTATAGATAGCGTTGTCGCCCTCTTCGCGGGCGGCATGTCCCGAACGGCCCGTGGCGGTGACGTCCAGCACCATCAGCCCCTTTTCGGCGATGGCGGGCTGCATCTCCGTGGGTTCGCCCACGAGGGCGAAATTGACGGGTGGTAGTTGGGGAAGTACACTTTCAATACCTTCGCGCCCCGACACTTCCTCTTCGCACGAAGCCAGATAGAGGAGGTTGTAGCGTTGTGACGTGCGGCACAGGGTGAGGAACACCTGCAGCAGGCTGACCACGCTGGCGCCCGCGTCGTTGCTGCCCAGACCGTAAAGTTTGCCGTTGCTTTCCAAGGTCGGTGTAAACGGGTCATGACGCCAGCCCTGCACGGGCTTCACGGTGTCGATGTGCGAGTTGAGCAGCAGCGTGGGGCGTTTCAGGTCGAAGCCGGGAGAGAGGCACCACACGTTGTTGCCCTTGCGGCCCGTCTGCATGCCTTGCTGTTCAATGTATTGTTGCAGGCAGTCGGCTGCCCGCTCCTCGTCGCGGCTGACGGAAGGTATGCTTATCAATGACCGGAGCAAGCCGACGGCTTCAGAGGTCAGGGTAGGGATGTCGTATTTCATGCTTTCCTTCGTTTTTTCTGCAAACTTACGGATAAATTCGGAACCGTGCCTTGCTCTGCCCGCTTTTTCTTTCCGTTATCTTCCGTGTCCGGAGTGTAGAAAACGGGATTTATTGGTATTTTGTGGATTAGTTTCAAATAAAACCAATACCTTTGTGGCAGAATTAACCAATTTACTTAGTCATGGTTTATCATCATTTGTCTGTCCTGATTCATCGTCAGGCGGAGAAGTATGGAGAGAAAGTGGCCCTGCGCTACAGAGATTATGAAACGGAGCGATGGTTGCCGGTCGCGTGGAACGAATTCTCGCGACAGGTACGCCAGGCTGCCAATGCGATGGTGGCGCTGGGCGTCAGCGAGCAGGAAAACGTCGGCGTCTTCTCGCAGAACAAGCCCGAATGTCTGTACTCCTATTTTGCCGCCTACGCTTGCCGGGCTGTTACCATCCCTCTGTATGCCACCAGTTCGCCCACACAAGTACAATATATAGTCAACGACGCGCAGATACGCTTCCTCTTTGTAGGCGAGCAGTTCCAGTACGATGCCGCCTTCCGCGTCTTCGGTCTCTGCCAGTCGTTGCAGCAGCTGATAATCTTCGACCGCCGGGTGGTGCGTGACCCGCGCGACCAGACTTCCATCTACTTCGACGAATTCATGCGCTTGGGTGAAGGCTTGCCACACAATGACACGGTGGAGGCGCGTACCGCTCAGGCTTCACCGGATGACTTGGCCGACATTCTCTATACCTCCGGTACGACAGGCGAACCCAAAGGCGTGATGCTTCATCATTCCAACTACCTGGAGGCATTCCGCACGCACCGCATCCGCCTGCCGCTCATCACGGATCGAGATGTATCGATGTGTTTCCTGCCGCTGACGCACGTTTTCGAGCGTGGCTGGACCTACGTCTGCCTTGAGCGTGGCACACAGGTGTGCATCAACCTGCGTCCTCAGGACATACAGACCACCATCAAGGAAGTGCGTCCCACGGCTATGTGCAGCGTTCCCCGTTTTTGGGAGAAAGTCTATCAGGGTGTGCAGGAGCGTATCTCCCAGGAGACAGGCTTGCGGAAAGCCATGATGCTCGACGCCATCCGTGTGGGGCGTGAGCATAATTTGAAGTATGTGCGCTTGGGCAAGACTCCGCCCGTGATGCTTCATCTTCGCTACAAGTTCTACGAGAAGACCATCTATGCCCTGCTGAAGAAAACCATCGGCATCGAGCGTGGCAAACTGTTCCCCACGGCGGGTGCCGCCGTGTCGGACGAGGTTTGCGAATTTGTCCACTCGGTGGGTATCAACATGCTGGTGGGCTACGGCCTGACGGAGTCGACGGCCACCGTTTCCTGCTTCCCGACTGTGAACTACGTCATCGGTTCGGTGGGCGAGGTGATGCCCGACCTGGAGGTAAAAATCGGTGTGAACGATGAAATTCTGCTCCGCGGCAAGACCATCACAAAGGGATATTATAAAAAGCCCGTATCGACGGCCGAGGCGATAGATTCCGACGGCTGGTTCCACACCGGTGACGCCGGACGCCTGGAGGGCCGCACGCTCTACCTGACCGAGCGCATCAAGGATCTGTTTAAGACCTCGAACGGCAAGTATGTCTCGCCGCAGGCTCTGGAAACCAAGATGATAGTAGACAGATACATTGATCAGATAGCTATCATTGCCGATCAGCGGAAGTTTGTCTCGGCGCTCATCGTGCCTACTTACGACTTGGTGGAGAAATTCGCCCGTGAGCAGGGCATCGTCTGGAAGGACCGTGCCGAACTGTTGCAACATCCTGCTATCATGGCATTCTATCGCGATCGCATCGATACCCTCCAGCAACAGTTTGCCCACTACGAGCAAATCAAGCGATTTACCCTGTTGCCCGAGCCTTTTAGCATGGAACGTGGCGAACTGACCAATACGCTGAAGCTGAAGCGTGCCGTTGTGGCCCGCAACTATAAGGAGATTATTGACCGGATGTACGCAGAGTGAACCAGGCTATGAACGTCATGAAGAGTGCTTTTTCTCTTTTATGCATCTCCTTCCTGATGCAGCTCTTCCTGCCGTTTGCGGGAGGTGTCGTTTGGGCTCAGTCGGGGCGGCACCTCTCGGACACGCTCCGCCACCGTCCGTCGCACAGTGTCGGTTTAGAGTTACACCCCGGTTATGTCTTCCCCACCAGCACCTTCTTCAGGGGGAATAACAATGCGTTCCGCCCGGTGGACGCCACGCTGGGCCTTCATCTGAAGTATGCGTTCCGCTTCTCGTCCGACTCGCGCCTGGGCCGCCTCTATCCGCATGCCTACCAGGGCATCGGTGTGGTTTGGAACACATTCTTCAACGCCGATGAAGTGGGTAACCCCACCGCCGTCTATGTCTTCCAGGGCTCACGCCTCGCACGGCTTGCCCCCCGTCTGACGCTGGACTATGAGTGGAACTTCGGTGCTTCCTTCGGTTGGCGGAACTATTCCATCTATACCAATCCTTATAACATCGTGGTCGGTTCGCGCATCAATGCCTACATTGACGTGGGACTTTTCCTGAACTGGCGGATAGACCCGCGTTGGAGCCTGACGGCAGGTGTTGACCTGGCTCATTACTCCAATGGCAACACGAACTATCCCAACTCCGGAGTCAACACCGTGGGGGCCCGCATCGGTGTGACGCGCACTTTCGGCGGCGTGTCGTCCGAGGCCGCTTCTCCTTCCACGTATGAAGATGAGCCTTCTACGTTGGCCGGGCGCATCAGCTACGATGTGCTGGTCTATGGCGCTACCCGCAAACGGGGCATTATTTGGGAAGACGGCGGTAAGCTGGTGCCGGGTTCTTTCGCCGTGCTGGGGTTGAACTTCAATCCCATGTATGTGATAAACAAATACTTCCGTGCCGGCCTGTCGCTTGATGCGCAATACGACGAAAGCGCCAATCTGAAAGATCATTGTGTAGATGTTTTTGATAGCGACGACCTGAAGTTCTATCGCCCGCCCTTCCGTGAGCAGTTTGCCGTCGGCCTGTCGCTTCGTGCCGAGTTGAACATGCCGATATTCTCCGTGAACATCGGCGTCGGGCGCAACGTCATCTGCCGTGGAGACGATACCGACGTCTTTTACCAGATACTGGCGTTGAAAGCGTTCGTCACCCGCCGCCTCTTTCTGCACGTGGGTTACCAGTTGAGTGATTTCAAGAATCCCAATAACTTGATGTTGGGGCTGGGTTGGCGCTTCGGGAGAATTTGATACACTTTCCTACAACATTGCCTGCAATTTGGCTTTGCATTGCCTGCAATTTAGCGGTACATTGCTTGCGTTTTGTCATTAACGTGAGTTCGACATAAGGATTAAAATTATTTGTTTGAAAATTAGTAACATAAGCGATAAAAGCATTAAATTTATAGTGCTCAATTATAACATTTATGCGTTTATCTATCAATATGGTGATATACTAATGCCAAAAGACAGATTGAAACAAAAAACATCTTGAAGTGCTTTCTAATCCAAGAAAAAGTGTATTTTTGCAGATGATATAATCTTGAATACGTGAAATATAGGCTTGAAATTAAAGATGAATACGTGAATTATGAGAAGAAAG
Organism: uncultured Bacteroides sp.; assembly: GCA_944319875.1. Taxonomy (GTDB): domain Bacteria; phylum Bacteroidota; class Bacteroidia; order Bacteroidales; family Bacteroidaceae; genus Bacteroides. The sequence continues at coordinate 6,194 of CALUFR010000072.1, read as the reverse complement.
ATATACGATAAACTCTTGGAATGGAAGAAGAACCATAAAGGTGACACAGCCCTTCTGATAGAAGGAGCCAGACGTATAGGAAAAAGTTATATTGTGGAGGAATTTGCACGTAAGGAGTACACATCTTATATTTTGGTGGACTTCAGCAAGGTAAATCCGCAGGTGATGGAGTTTTTCAACCTTTATTTGGACGACCTTGACATGCTTTTCATGAATTTGGAGCTTTACTTTAGGCAGAAGCTCACCCCTCGTCAGACGAAAGACGAGGAAGCCAGTTCCTTGGTCATATTCGATGAAGTGCAGTTTTCTCCCCGTGCTCGTGCTGCCATCAAGCATTTGGTGGCAGACCGACGTTATGATTACATTGAGACAGGTTCGCTCATTTCCATCAAAAAGAATGTCAAAGACATCATGCTGCCCTCCGAAGAACACGCCATCGAAATGTTCCCGATGGATTTTGAGGAATTCCTGTGGGCTATGGGGGACGAGATGCTGATGCCTTATATCCGGATGCGGTTTGACAAACGCCTTCCGATGGAGGCTTTCCACCGCCGGGCAATGGACTATTTCCGGCAATACCTGATTGTCGGGGGGATGCCGCAAGCTGTTGCCAAATATGTGGAGACAAGAGACTTTGAAAAGGTGGACGAAGTGAAACGCGATATACTTGCGCTTTACCGCAATGACATCCATAAATATGCCGACAATCAGGAAACCAAAGTCGCCGCCATTTTTGAGGAGATTCCGGGTCAATTGCAGAAGCACGAAAAGAAGTTTGTCCTGTCCGCCTTGCAGAGCGAAGCCCGTATGCGTGATTATTCGCAGGCTTTCTTTTGGTTGAGTGACGCTAAAATCATTAACTGCTGCTATAATTCAACAGAACCAAGCATTGGGCTGAAACTGAATGAAGAACGCACCACGCTGAAATGTTATATGGGTGATACGGGTTTGCTCATCAGCCATGCCTTCGACGAACGGGGAATTGTCAGTGCCGACTTGTACCGGAAACTGATGTTCGACAAGTTGGAAGTGAACGAGGGAATGTTGGTGGAAAATATTGTAGCGCAAATGCTTCGCGCGGCAGGACACAAACTGTATTTCTTCAGCAACAGTTCCCGTACATCGGCGGATGACCGCATGGAGATTGATTTCCTGATAGCCAAACCCGTAACGACCAGCAGACATAATATTTCGCCTATAGAGGTGAAATCCGGGCAACGCTACACGCTGAATTCATTGAGGAAGTGCATAGCCAAGTATAGCTCCCAGTTGTCAACGCCCTACGTGCTTCACGACAAGGATGTGAAGACAGAAGATGGCATTGTGTACCTGCCTTTATATATGGCTCCGTTGCTTTGAATTATATGGGAAAACAGTTTACATATCAAGAACTGTTGGCGGCATACAACAAACTTCTTATGGAGAATGAGCTTCTTCATAAGGAGATAGACAGACTACGGTTGTTACAAAGTAGCAAAGGTGTTCTTTCAAACACAGCCAACTATAAAATAACATTTGTCTTTAGAAGAAAAAGAGGATGTGTTCGCACAGGGATGGGCTATAATGGATAAACACTACTTTTGCAAATGGGAAAAGCGTTCTTTTGATTAGTGCAGAACATTGCAGAATATAGAAGCCCGCTGGTTTCTATATCGTTACCTGTCAAACTGATAATCTTTGTAAGTTTCTTGTTTTCAGCGGGTAAGAAGAAATAATATGTCTTCGCGATTGTAACGTCATCTGCTTGAGAACTTGGCTTTGCATTGCCTGCGATTTAGTGCTACATTGCTTGCGTTTTGTCAGTAGGTTGTTTATAATGAATGCGAGAGTACTTTGTAACAAAAGCCATTTTCCGACATATCACCGGCAAAACATTTTGCTTTTTCCGACAAAATAGTTGCAAAACATTTCCCTTTTTCCGACAAAACATCTATTTTGCAGTATATTTTAGCGAAAGTTCTCGGAAAGAATTCTTTATACAAAAAATGTAAGTAGAGACAAGAATTTTTCTGTCTACCTGTGTAAATGACAGAATGTAATCTCATATTCGAATATATTAATGCTATATTCTATAATGATATTTTACCGATATCGGAATCTTTAGTCGCATTTCGTATGCTGATATTTTTATCGGTTTATTTTGGGGATTATCTTTTTATATTTAGTTTTGTGCTGCTAATCATGTCAGATGAAGCAATAGGGGCTAAATATGATGAAACGTAAATAATATATATGAATCTGTTACAGGTTGACATATACGAAAATGAAATTTTTGAACGATCACCTGAGTTGCTTTCAATGTTGCTTATGGATCGAACTTTAAGCTCACAAAGTTGTCAAGTTAATATCTTTTGGGCGACAAATAATTATGCAAATTTAGGTGCTGGATATCAGTATGGTGACCAAATTACAATAGAGGCTATTACTGGTAAAAACGGAGATATAATCAAGCCTAGATCTGTTAAGAGCCGTGAAATGCAACAGCAACGCAGTCGTGAAATGGCCGAAGTTTTCACTCCGTCATGGATCTGCAACAAGCAAAATAATCTGATTGACAATGCTTGGTTTGGACGAGAAAATGTATTTAATGTGGAGGTAGATAATTCTGACGGTTCACATTCGTGGATCCCTTCAGAGGGGAAAATCGTATTTCCTGAAGGTAAAACTTGGCATGATTACATCAGCGAGAATCGCCTTGAAATCACCTGTGGAGAGGCTCCCTATCTGGTGAGCCGATATGATTCTGTAACTGGTGAGCCGATACCGATAGAACGAAGGATAGGATTACTCGATAGAAAACTTCGTGTTGTCGGGGAAAATACGCAGACATCAAGCGAATGGCTGAAAGCTACACAATCGGCCTACATGAGCATCTACGGTTATGAATGGCAGGGAGATAACCTTGTCCTTGCCCGAGAGTCTCTTTTATATACCTTCATTGATTATTACAAAGCAAAGTTTGGCAAAAAGCCACAACTCAAATCGCTGCAATATATTGCTTCTATTATTTCTTGGAATATTTGGCAAATGGATGGCTTGAAAGGAGTCATTCCGGGCAGTTGTCGCCGTGTGCAACAAACAGTTCAGAACTTGTTTGATTCGAGCACAACAATTCAAGAGTGTGAAGGATGTCAAAAGGGCAATATACTCAAACATAATGGAACCTATTGTAAGATTAAGGATTGGAGAAGCAATAAAACACTGACTTTTGTCTCATTGTTAAAGAAAGGAAAATAGTATGGCAGATTCAAATCAAAAAATAGATACGACTCTTCTTGATGGCTTGATTGTAGGGCGGCTTGAACCACATATCTATGCTTTTTCGACCGAAACGGTTCCGAACTATCTGAAGGTCGGTGACACAGCCCGAGGTGTGCGTGTGCGTTTGGACGAATGGAGAAAGATTTTCCCAAATTTGGTACAGCAGTACGAACATTCGGCACAGATAGATGAAGCGACTATTTTTCGTGATTTTGCTGTCCATACTTTTCTGGAACAGGAAAAAGGCAGAACACGGTTGTTGCCGAATACGTTTGAGTATCTGCCTTACTATTCAAAGGAGTTCTTTGAAGGGGCAACGACAGCTGATTTGGAAGAGGCTATAGCGGACATTTATCAAAGTGCACGGGAGAAAAACGGCAAATATCAGTTTTATTCTCCGGATCGCTTACCTCAAACATTTACCTACGAACGAACGGAAAGCTATCCTCCCCGTGCCAATCAACAGCAGGTTATTGACAACTTCAGAAATGCAGTGGTTTCCGGACGCACCAATCTATTACTGTATGCCGTAATGCGGTTCGGTAAGTCATTCACAGCCATGTGCTGCGCTAAAGAGATGAACGCGAAAATAGTGGTCGTCGTTTCAGCCAAGGCCGATGTAAAACAAGAATGGAAAAAGACGGTTGAGAGCCATGTTTACTTTGCTGGCTACAAGTTTTTGGACAGTTCTTTGTTACAAAGTAATGAAACCATTGTTTCCGATACTCTCACTGCCGGAGATAAGGTCGCATTATTCTTGACGTTGCAAGATTTGCAAGGAGAAGAAATCAAGGCAAAACATAAAGAAGTTTTTGAACATCAGATTGATTTGCTGATTATTGATGAAACTCATTTTGGGGCTCGTGGCGCCTCTTACGGAAAGGTCTTGCAACAATATAATCTTAGCAAATTACAAATTAAAAAGGAACTGCAAAGTATCGATGGTTTTGAAACGCTCGATCAGGTAGACGAGGTCGTAAAAACATTGGATACAAAGATTCGCATACATCTTTCTGGTACGCCATACCGAATTTTGATGAGCGATGAATTCAAAAAGGAGGATATCATTGCCTTTGTCCAGTTTACGGATATTATCGACGCTCAGAAGCAGTGGGACGACGAGCATCTCAAAGAGGATGACTGCAACGAATGGGACAATCCTTATTATGGATTTCCACAGATGATTCGCTTTGCGTTCAATCCGAATGCCTCTTCCGTAAAAAAGATGAAGGAATTGCGTAAAAATGGCATTACCTACGCATTTTCCGAGTTGTTCAGGCCTCAGTCGATGACAACTAAAAGAGACGGCAGCCATCGGCAATTTTTACACGAACCCGAGATTCTGGATTTGCTGGAGGTAATCGACGGTACGAAAGAGGATGAGAATCTGCTCGGCTTTCTCGATTACGGCAAAATAAAGGATGGTAAGATATGCCGCCATATTGTTGTCGTGTTGCCTTTTCGTGCCTCCTGCGATGCCATGGCAGCATTGATTCAACGAGAAAAGAACCGATTCAAAAACCTATGCGATTACGAAGTTATCAACATAGCAGGTTTTGACGAAGAGCGCAAATACGCGACTACGGATATTGTTAAAGGGAAGATCGAGACTTGTGAAGAGAAGGGTAGCAAGACACTGACATTGACCGTTAACCGGATGCTGACAGGAACAACCGTGCCGCAATGGGACACGATGCTTTATCTCAAAGGAACGTCATCTCCGCAGGAATACGATCAGGCAATATTCCGTCTGCAGAATCAATATGTTACCACCTTCAAGGATGAAAGCGGCCGAACCATCAAATACAACATGAAGCCGCAAACATTGTTGGTGGATTTCGATCCGAATCGTATGTTCCGGTTGCAGGAATTGAAATCGCAGTTCTATAATGTCAATACGGAACTTCAAGGTAATGCGGGCTTGAGAGAGCGTGTCGCGAAAGAGTTGGCAATCTCTCCCATCATCGTACTGAACAAACATAAACTGCAGGAAGCGACTCCGACTAATATTACAGATGAGGTTCGCGAATATTCTCGAAACCGCAGCGTATTGGACGAGGCATCGGAGATTCCGACCGACAGCATTCTGTTGGAAGACACCGAAATTCTCAAAGTTATTCGGGAGATTGCTCCCATTGATGCCAAAAATGGTCTCCAGATCAAACCGACAGAAGGTGATGGCGATGACCTTGATATGCCGGACACACCCGATAGGCCGGAAGGAACTGAAAACAGAGATGCTGAACCGACCAATCGACCCAATCAACAGCCCGATCAGCCGAAGCCGGCAGAGGAAGACGATAAACTCGACAAACGGCTTGCCGCCTATTATGCGCGTATTCTCTTCTTCGCTTTCCTAACGGATTCGACAGTCAAATCGTTGGAGGAGGTGATTGCCGCTATCTCGGAGACGACGGATAACCGGCGAATCACCAACCATCTCGGTCTGGACATAGGATTGCTGAAAGTGATTCAAGAGAAGAGCAATCCGTTTATCTTGCGGGCTCTTGACTATAAAATTGAAAATACCAACGATCTGATCCGTGACGCCGCACTGCGCCCCATGGAGCGGGTCGAGATTGCCATGCGCAGATTCGGACGTTTGTCGGAATCGGAGATAGTTACCCCTGCGAAGGTCGCCGACGAGATGGTTGCCATACTGCCTTTCGAAGAGTTGAACGAGAAGGCTGATGCTAAATTTCTCGATATAGCCTCTAAAGAAGGTGAGTTCTCCGTTGCGTTGTATCGAAGATTCGGCGAGAAGGTCAAGCAGGAATTATATGCAATTGCGACCTCGACCTTGGCCTACGAATTTACGCGCAAGGTTTACACCTTGCTCGGGATGCCGGTTGAAAACATATATGCCGATTTTACGTCGTATGATTTGATTGGCGAAAATAATAATGAGATAATAAAGCAATTAACAGATATGA
>CALUFR010000071.1 GCA_944319875.1 uncultured Bacteroides sp. | reverse complement strand
CAGCTTCAAGCCCGAAATCGTCATCAACGTCGCCCTGCCCTATCAGGACCTGACCATCATGGAAGCTTGCCTGAAGACGGGAGTCAACTACCTGGACACGGCCAACTACGAGCCCAAGGACGTGGCTCACTTCGAATACAGCTGGCAATGGGCCTACAAGCAGCGCTTCGAGGAAGCCGGCCTGACGGCCATCCTGGGTTGCGGCTTCGACCCGGGCGTCAGCGGTATCTATACCGCATACGCCGCCAAGCATCACTTCGACGAAATCCAGTATCTGGACATCGTGGATTGCAACGCCGGCAACCACCACAAGGCTTTCGCCACCAACTTCAACCCCGAAATCAACATCCGCGAAATCACCCAGAACGGACGTTACTACGAGAACGGCCAATGGGTGACTACCCAGCCGCTGGAAATCCATAAGGCGCTGACTTATCCGAATATCGGCCCGCGCGACTCCTACCTGCTCTATCACGAAGAGCTGGAGTCACTCGTCAAGAACTTCCCCAGCATCAAGCGCGCCCGTTTCTGGATGACCTTCGGCCAGGAATACCTGACTCACCTGCGCGTCATTCAGAACATCGGCATGGCCCGCATTGACGAAGTGGACTACAACGGCGTGAAAATCGTTCCCCTGCAATTCCTGAAAGCCGTGCTCCCCAACCCGCAGGATTTGGGCGAGAACTACGAGGGCGAAACCTCCATCGGATGCCGCATCCGCGGACTGAAGGACGGCAAGGAACGCACCTACTACGTCTACAACAACTGTAGTCACCAGGCAGCTTACAAGGAGACGGGCATGCAGGGCGTCAGCTACACCACGGGCGTACCGGCCATGATAGGCGCCATGATGTTCCTCAAAGGCATCTGGAAGAAGCCGGGCGTATGGAATGTCGAAGAGTTCGACCCCGATCCGTTCATGGAGCAGCTCAACAAGCAAGGACTGCCCTGGCACGAGGTGTTCGACGGAGATTTGGAACTGTAAGAGTCATATTAAAATAAATGTACTTTTCTTTTGCCTTGATGCGAAAGAAAAGTACAAACAAATCATTTTAACACTACGTATTATGAACATAGGAGACAAAGCCCCCGACCTGTTGGGCATCAACGAGAAAGGCGAAGAAATCCATCTGAGCGACTATAAGGGAAAGAAACTGGTTCTCTACTTCTACCCGAAGGACAGCACCTCGGGCTGCACCGCCCAGGCCTGCAACCTGCGCGACAATTACGACGCCCTGCGCCAGGCCGGTTACGAAGTGGTAGGCGTCAGCGTGGATAGCGAGAAGTCACACCAGAAGTTCATCGAGAAGAACTCTCTCCCTTTCCCCCTCATTGCCGACACGGACAAGAAGCTGGTTGAGCAGTTCGGCGTTTGGGGCGAGAAGAGCATGTACGGCCGCAAGTACATGGGCACCTTCCGCACCACCTTCATCATCAACGAAGAAGGCGTCGTAGAGCGCATCATCGGCCCCAAGGAAGTGAAAACCAAGGATCATGCGGCACAAATACTCTAATCTGCATTTATTCAACAAACAAGTATGGCAAAGAAAGACGAACTGAATTTTGAAAACGAAAGCGCCGCAATGCCCAACAGCGAGAAGCTGAAAGCCTTGCAGGCAGCTATGGATAAAATAGAAAAAAGCTTCGGCAAAGGCTCCATCATGAAAATGGGCGATGACAACATCGAGCAGGTCGAAGTCATCCCCACCGGCTCCATCGGGCTGAACGTAGCGCTGGGCGTAGGCGGCTATCCCCGCGGACGTATCATCGAGATTTACGGTCCCGAATCCTCCGGTAAGACCACCCTGGCCATCCATGCCATCGCCGAGGCTCAGAAAGCGGGAGGCATCGCTGCCTTCATCGACGCCGAACACGCCTTCGACCGCTTCTACGCCGCCAAGCTGGGCGTCGACGTGGACAACCTTCTCATCTCCCAGCCCGACAACGGCGAACAGGCACTGGAAATAGCCGAACAGCTCATCCGTTCCTCGGCCATCGACATCATCGTCGTCGACTCCGTGGCCGCCCTTACACCGAAAGCCGAAATCGAAGGTGACATGGGCGACAACAAGGTAGGCCTCCAGGCACGCCTGATGTCGCAAGCCCTGCGCAAGCTGACGTCCGCCGTCAGCAAGACGCGCACCTGCTGCATCTTCATCAACCAGCTGCGCGAGAAGATCGGCGTCATGTTCGGCAACCCCGAAACAACCACCGGCGGCAACGCCCTGAAGTTCTATGCCTCCGTTCGCCTCGACATCCGTGGCGGCCAGGCCATCAAGAACGGCGAGGAAGTCATCGGCAAGCAGACCAAGGTGAAAGTAGTCAAGAACAAAGTAGCTCCTCCCTTCCGCCGTGCCGAGTTTGACATCATGTTCGGCGAAGGCATTTCGCGTGCAGGCGAGATCATCGACCTTGGCACCGAACTGGGAATTATCAAGAAAAGCGGTTCCTGGTTCAGCTATAACGACACCAAGCTGGCCCAAGGCCGCGACGCCGCCAAGCAAGTCATCCTGGACAACCCCGAGCTGGCCGAAGAACTGGAAAACCTCATTTTCGAAGAACTGAAAAAGGACAGACCCTAAAAACAAGCGTCCGTCCCTCTGTAGAAAGAGGCAAGCATAACAAAAATCGGGCGGAGCGGCGACAAGGCTGCTCCGCCCGATTTTTATTAAGTATCTATTGTGCATATCGGGATTAATGCTTACTTTTGTGTGACTGAACATAAAAAGGAATTTGAACATGAGATATTTGAACCCTAAAGCGGACCTGACTTTCAAGAAGGTGTTTGGCGAGCATCCGGACTTGATACGAAGTCTGCTGAACGCATTGCTGCCTTTCGAAACTTCGGAAGAGGAGATAGAGGAGATAGAATATTTGCCGGCGGAATTGGTGCCTGACACTCCGTTGAAGAAGAACAGTATCGTGGACGTGAGATGCCGTGACAGGAAAGGACGGCAGTTTATCGTGGAGATGCAGATGCTGTGGTCGCCTGCTTTCATGCAGCGGGTGCTGTTCAACGCCTCGAAGGCATACGTGCGCCAGCTGGACGGCAAGGAGAAGTATGAACTGCTGCAGCCGGTGTATTCCCTGAACCTGGTGAATGATGT
>CALUFR010000070.1 GCA_944319875.1 uncultured Bacteroides sp. | reverse complement strand
CGGTTCTTCATGACCAGATTGATGAAACGTTTGAATTCATCGCTCACCGGGGCGTTTCCGGCTGCGGCCGTACGGATGAGCGCCAACGTTTTCTCGTTGTCTATGATGGGGTTCATCAGCGCTTGCCGCAATCCGGGATGTTTCGCGAAGCTACGGGTCAACATGCAGCATTCGCGGTATAGCACGTCTTCCCGTCCTGTGCTGAGGGCATAGTTTATCAATGCCTTGGCGTATCGCATAGAAACAATTCCTATATCCATCTTCTATAACCGGTTAGTTTTTATTGGGTGTGGCCAGCATTTCGTCCAGCATGCGGTCTATCATTGCCATCTGCTCCTGCTCTTTGTCCAAGTTCTTCCGGAGCACTTTTTCCGCAATGTCCACCGAGAGTACGGCTACCTGTCGCCGAATGTCACGGATGGCTTCTTCCTTTTCCCGCTGGATTTGTAGCTTCACCTCCTCCAATTCCTTTTGGGCCGCCGCCTGGGCTTGCTTGCGTGCGTCCGCGATAATCTTGTCGCGTTCCTGCATCGCTTCCTTCAAGATGCGTCCGTGCTCCTTGTTGGCAGCGGCCATCAGGGCGTCACTTTCTTCTTTCAGGTGGGCAAGCTGTTCATTCGCCTCGTGAGCCGCTTTCATGGATTGGTCGATATAGGCTTTCCGTTCCTCCACCATTTTGGTGATGACGGGGAAGCCGTATTTGCCAACGATGAAAAAGACGATGGCGAAAGACAGCACCATCCAAAACAACAGGCCACTTTCGGGTAATAATAATGACATAACTTTCTCTTTTAAGTTCTGTAAACCGAAGATTTCAGATGACAGCTCCGGGGATTACTGACGGTATTCCTCAGGGTCGGCCATCTGAAATCCGGGAAAATTAAATGAGGAATACCAGCAGGCAGACTACGACGGCCAGCAGAGCCACACCTTCGATCAGGGCGGCGGCGATAATCATGTTCGAACGGATATCGCTGGTAGCCTCCGGTTGGCGGGCAATGGCTTCCATAGCCGACTCACCGATTTTACCGATACCTATACCGGCTCCGATTACAGCCAGACCGGCACCGATAGCCGCACCTAATTTCGTAACTCCCATACCTGCCGCAGCAGCTTGCAATAATACAGATGATAGTAACATAACTTTCTAATTTTAAAAATGTTGTTTTATTAATTGTTTTTCTCTATTTCTACATTCTTGGGGGTATGACTTTCCTGAGCCAGTCCGATGAATACGGCGGACAGCATCGTGAATACATACGCCTGGATGAAAGCAACCAGCAGCTCAAGCGCGTTCATGAAGATGTTGAACAGTACCGAGGCTACCGTCAGTGTTCCGTTCAGAGCCGGCCCCATGCTGACGGAGATAAAGATCAGGCACGTCAGCACCAGCATGGCCATGTGTCCTGCCAACATGTTGGCGAAAAGACGGATCATCAGGGCGAACGGCTTGGTGAAGATACCGAAGAACTCGATGAACGGCATGATGGGTATCGGCACTTTCAGCCACCAGGGCACGTCCGGCCAAAAGATGTCTTTCCAATAGGTCTTGGTACCGAACAGGTTGACCGCCAAGAAGGTGCAGATAGCCAGCACCATGGTTACGGCTATGTTCCCCGTCACGGTTGCGCCGCCGGGGAAGAACGGTATCAGCCCCATCAGATTGTTGAGGAAGATGAAGAAGAAGGCGGTCAGCAAGTAGGGGGCGAACTTCTTATAGTTGGGCCCTACGCTGGGTTTGATGATGTCATCGTTCACCATCATGATAAACATTTCCATCAGGCCTACAAAACCGCCCGGAGCTTTTTCGCTCTTGGGATGCTTCTTGTACCAGCGGGCTACACCCATAATGATGCCAATCAGCAGGAGGCTGTTGATGAACAGTGCCAGTGTCACTTTGGTGATTGAAATGTCCAGCGGGCGTACCTCGTTGCCTGCCGCGTCGTGTTCTATTACCTTACCTTCGTAGGGGCTGCCTTCGGTGGCGATGGAGAAACCCTCGTAGACGCTTCCTTCCTCTTCCAGCCTCGACGACAGGAAGGCGTGCCATCCCGTTGTCTCGCTACGCACGATGATGGGCAGGGGGATGGTAAGGTGGGTGTCGCCCCACGAAGTGATGTGCCATCCGTACGTGTCGCCCACATGGCCGAACAGTATACCTTTCACGTCCACCGTCTCTTTCTCTTCCGGTTGGGCGCCGGGGGCATCGGCTGCATAAGAGGCGTTGCCGACTGACAGGCCTACGGCCAGGCACATCCCTGCCATTATGTTACGCAATCGTTTCATTTTTGTTCTGTCTTTTGTCGCTTCTTGTTTCCTTCGTATGTATAGAAGAACCAAGAGTCATAAATTAAATATATCAAATAGTAGGCGATGAACGTCAGCAGGATGCTTTTGGCTTCCTCGCGGACGATTACGCCTGTCAATATCATTGCCGCCAAAGAGAGTACCATCCGCATGACCCTTACCAATAGATAGACCTGCAGCAGATTCTTCTTCAGATGCTTCCGTCCCCAGTCTACGATGCCGCTTGTCAGGACTGCCAGCAGGAGGAAATAGACGGGTATCACCGGGTACGCACTGAAGTATTGATGGGGGAATTTCGTGAAATACGCCCATCCGCCCAGCCCTCCGATCAGCAGGATTGCGGCAGTCGATTGTATCAGGTAGAGTTGTCTGGTCTTTGTCATGGCAAGTTTCTTTTAAGTCAGCTGACACAGACGGAGATGTTGTTGTCATTTAGTTCGACTACGCCTCCTTCTATGTCCAGTATTTGCTCTTCTCCACTCATCGGGATGTAGGCCAGTTTGCCCTTGGCAAGTGTTGAGATGATAGGGGCATGGTTGGGCAATATGGAGAATGAACCCTTTATGCCCGGTACGGTCACCCGCTTCACCTCGCCTTGGAAAAGCTGTTTTTCCGGTGATACGATTGTCAGCTGTAGTTTGTCTTTCATAACTTCCGTCGCTTATGCTTGTTTGGCTTGTGCCAGCAGTTTCTTACCTTTTTCTATCGCCTCTTCGATGGTACCCACGTTCAGGAACGCCGGTTCGGGCAGATAATCCACCTCGCCGTCCAGAATCATCTGAAATCCCTTGATGGTATCTTCGATGCTCACCATCGTGCCCGGTACGCCGGTGAACTGCTCGGCCACCGCAAAGGGTTGTGAAAGGAAGCGCTGTACGCGGCGCGCGCGGTTGACCAGCGTGCGGTCTTCGTCAGACAACTCTTCCATACCCAGGATGGAGATGATGTCCTGCAATTCTTTGTTGCGTTGCAAGATCTGCTTTACCCGTTGCGCCGTGTTGTAGTGCTCTTCGCCCACGACCTGACTGACCCGGCACCGGCCACAACCTTTACCCACCTGGACGCCACGACAGTACTCGACCGTAAAATTGCCTCCATGGGTATCTATCCGGCCGTAGATCCGCTGGAGTCCACTTCACGCATCCTGGATCCGAACGTCGTGGGCGAAGAGCACTACAACACGGCGCAACGGGTAAAGCAGATCTTGCAACGCAACAAAG
>CALUFR010000069.1 GCA_944319875.1 uncultured Bacteroides sp. | reverse complement strand
CTTTCGTCTTGATACGAAAGAAAAGATACCAAAAGAAAGGATCAAGCGCTGAAGCTCAGAGGCTACTCCGCCCTTGCTTTTTGCTAAAAGGCAGAAACTCGCTTCGCTCAGACAGTCTGCCTTTCTTCACGCAAAAAGCAAGGACTCCGCTTAACGCCTCCTCACTTAGGCGCGGCTGCGCGGTCGGAGCGCGAACGGCTTTCATTAGCGCTAACACGCCGGATGGCTCTCCGGCCTCACGGAAGGGGCGTGAAGCGGAGAGGGCGTTTTTGCGTGAAGAGCGGCATGCTGTCTGAGCGAAGCGAGTTGTGTGCCGCTTAGCAAAAACGTCCTCGGAGTAGCCCCGGAAGTGCAGACGGGGTACTTTCTTTTTGGTATCTTTTTCTTTCGGACAAGCGAAAGAAAAAGTACAACTAATTTATCAAACGAAAGACGCCCCGACACTTTTTTTCCGGCATAAAAAAGAACAAGGATGTGATTTTTTTATAGCTTTGCACACTGATTGACTATACAAAAACACTTATCAACCGAAAAAAGTAGAAGTTATGAGATTTATGAAATTGAAATTGCTGCTATGCCTGGCCTTGGCCATCATAGCCATGCCCGCGTTCAGCCAGGGCTTGAAAGCATTCAAGCTGAAGAACGGTCTTTCCGTCTACATCTGGGAAGACGCGTCACAATCGGACGTATTCGGATTGGTCGGCGTCCGTGCGGGCTCCATCAACGAACCGGAAGAATACACCGGACTTGCCCACTACCTGGAGCACGTCATGTTCAAGGGGACGGAGCAGATAGGCGCCCTCAACTGGGAGGAAGAGGAACCCATCTACCGGGAAATCATCGCCAAGTATGACCAGCGCGCGGCCGAGACAGACCCCCTCAAGAAGGACGCCCTGAACCAGGAAATCAACGAACTCACCCTGAAGGCCGGCAAGATAAGCCTGCCCACCGAATACTCCAGCCTGATGGAGAGCATCGGAGCCAAGGGCGTGAACGCCGCCACGAGCTATGACTACACCTTCTATCACAGCTCCTTCCCCGCCTATCAGGTGAACAAGTGGCTCGAAATCTCCTCGCAACGCTTCATCCACCCCGTCTTCCGCTCCTTCCAGCCGGAGCTGGAGAACGTCTACGAGGAATACAACCGCTCGCAGGACAACCCCAACCAGACCGTCGGAAGCTTCTTCATGAGCAAGGCCTTCGAGGGTCATCCCTACTCGCGCGACATCATCGGCCTGCCCGAACACCTGAAGAACCCGCAACTGAGCAAACTCATCGAATTCTATGACACGTGGTACGTGCCCGAGAACATGGTGCTCGTGCTCGTGGGCAACATCAACGCCCAGCAAGTGGCCGGACGCATCGCAGGCACCTTCGGACGCCTGGCCAAGAAGCCAATGCCCGAGCGGAAAACCTATACGGACATGAACATCCAGGGACGAAAGCAGTACACCGCAAAGATAGGCCACTATCCGCAAGTGGCCATGGTGTTCAACGGCGTGCCCGCCGGACACCCCGACGAGGACGCGCTGGACATCGCCCTCTCCCTGCTGAGCAACGCCAGCCAGACGGGTGCCCTGGACAAGCTGGTGCTGGACGGTGAGCTGACCAGCGCCGGAGCCTATGCGCAGACCTTCCGCGAGCAAGGACGCTCGGTCGTAGTGAGCATCCCCCTCTACGACGAGAACCAACGCCGCTTCGAGTCGAACAAGAGCGCCGAGAAGAAAGCCCTCGAAGCCATCGAGAAGATAGCCAACGGCGACTGCGAGGAGTGGAAACTCAACGCCATCAAGGCGGAAATGTGCCGCCAGTTCGACCTGGCCATGGAGAAGAACGCGCAGAAAGCCCTCATCCTCATGAACGCCTTCTGCAACGAGCAGGACCTGGGCGAAATCCTGAACTACAAGGACAAGATCATGGCCGTGACCCACGACGACGTGAAGCGCGTGGCCAAGCAATACTTGGCGAAGAACTACCTTGCGCTCTACATTGAGCAGGGCAAGGCAAAGGATAGCGAGAAGATAGCCAAGCCCAACTACAAGCCGGTGGAGCCGCCCGTGGGCCAGCAATCGCTCTACGCCATGCAGTTCAAGAACCTGCCCATGGGGCACGTGGCCGAGAAGCTGATTGACTTCAGCGACGTGCAGGTGAAGCAACTGAACGACCGCTCCAAGATGTACTACACGCCCAACAAGGAGAACAACATCTTCCAGCTCGTCCTGCAATACGGCGCGGGCACCGACGAATTCCCCAAGCTCGACGTGGCCGCCAGCCTGATGAACAACGCAGGCGTGATGGGCCTCTACGAGCCGCAACAACTGAAGGAGGAACTCAGCAAGCTGAACGCCACCTGCCACGTGTCGGCCAACTCCAACTACCTGACCATCGTCATGGAGGGCTTCGAAGAAACCTTTCCGCAGGCCTGCCAGCTCCTCTCCCGCCAAATCCTGATGCCCAAGCTGGACGACAAGCAGCTGGCCCAGCTGAAGGGTAACATCCTGAGCATGCGCCAGCAACGCAAGGAGAACGTCAGCACCCTGAACGACGCCCTGCGCCAGTACCTGCTCTACGGCGACCATTCGGATTACATCGACGAGCTGACGGACAAGGAAGTGCTGGAACTCCAGATATCCGAGCTGACGGGCGACATCAACCGCGCCTCCAACTTCGAGTCGAAAATCTACTACACCGGTACCCTGCCCTTCGACAACGTATACACCATCCTGAGCCAGAACCTTCCGCTCGTGGCCAACGAACGCGCCTCCGAGTCGCCGCGCGTGAAACCCATGCAGGCCGTCGGCGAGAACACCATCTACTTCCTGGCCAACGATGACGCCGAGCAGGCGCAAATCCACTTCTACCTGCCCATGCAGACGGCCGACAAGAAGGACGACGTGTTGCGCGACGCCTTCAACCAGTACTTCGGCTTGGACTTCACCGGATTGGTGCTGAACGAAATCCGCGAAAAGCGCTCCATGGCCTACACCGCCTACGCCTACGCCACCACGCAAGGCATCGCCGGCAAGGCCAGCTACCTGTACGGCAGCATCGGCACGCAAAACGACAAGGCCAATGACGCCATCGACGTATTCATGGGCCTCATCAACGACATGCCACGCAACGCCGAGCGCATCGACAACATCAAGAGCTACCTGCGCCAGTCGGCCCTGACCAATCATCCCGACTTCCGCTCCAAAGCCATGTATATGGTGAACCTCGGCTACCAAGGCTACACCGAAGACCCGGCCAAGGAACAATTGCCGCAAATCGACGCCCTGACCTTCGACGACATCGTGAAGTTCTACGAGGCGAACATCAAAGGCAAACCCTACGCCATCGCCATCATGGGCAACCCCAAGATGATTGACCTGAAGAAACTGGAGAAATACGGAAAAGTGGTGAAGGTGAACGCCCGCAAGCTGTTCAACGCCACGGACACGTTGTTCTAAAAAGAACACACATTCCTTATACCAGAAAAGAGAGTGTATCAAAATGCAAGGGAACTAAGTTTCCATGACGCATTTTGATGCACTCTTTTTTGGTTCATTTGGGGAATGAATGGGAATTTACTTGTACTTTTCTTTCGTCTTGATACGAAAGAAAAGATACCAAAAGAAAGGATCAAGCGCTGAAGCTCAAAGGCTACTCCGCCCTTGCTTTTTGCTAAAAGGCAGAAACTCGCTTCGCTCAAACAGTCTGCCTTTCTTCACGCAAAAAGCAAGGGCTTCGCTTAACGCCTCTTCACTTAGGCGCGGCTGCGCGGTCGAAGCGCGAACGGCCTTCATTAGCGCTAACACGCCGGATGGCTCTCCGGCCTCACTGGAGGGGCGTAAAGCGGAGGATGACTTTCCGCCGTGAAAAAGGGCAGGCTGTTTGAGCGAAGCGAGTTCCTGCCCTTTAGGCGGAAAGACGTCCGGAGTAGCCCCGGAAGTGCAGACGGGGTTCTTTCTTTTTGGTATCTTTTTCTTTCGAACAAGCGAAAGAAAAAGTACACAGTTATTTTCCCATTTATCACCAACACATTTCCCGGATGAACCGAAAATAACAGATATACACTATTACAAGATTCTTTGTTCCTCCGTTCACCACATTCCCCTACTTTCCGCCCCAAATGGCATGAATTACCCCAAATAAGTTACAAAACGATTACAGAAACGGGGGTTCTGATAACTTTCACTTGACATATATCAAGAAACGCCGGAAGAAAGGACACTTTTCCGGTGATTTGTTTTCATGTTATAAAACATGCCCTTATCTTTGCATCGGTAAAAGGATAAAGGCCGGGCGCCCGGCCATCATTTCAATAGGTATTAGCTTATTGAAGTTTTTAGGATTAGTTTTTAGGATTAACAAAAAGAAGAAGTTATGAAACGTTTAGGATTAACATTAGTGGCAGCACTCTGCCTGACCGTAACAACGTATGCCGCCGGCAATCAACCCGTAAGCGAAACCGCAAAGTGGGAAAGCACCATCAATGTGAGCCGCCTGAGCAAATACCTGAACTTGGATGGCAAGCAACACGATGAAGTGGCGGAGATTATCGAGTTCTTCAACCAGGAGATGGCACGCGCCACGAACGCAAAAAAGGATCGTGAACAGAAATTGCGCAACGCGGTGTATGGCAATCTGAAGCTGATGAAGAAGACATTGGACAAGGAGCAATACGCCAACTACGCCAAGGTGTTGAATGTGACTTTGCGTAACAAGGGCATTGACATCCAGTAAAAAAAAAGAACTGACCATCATTTGTTTTTAACAGGTTTATATGTGAAGAAAGCGCCGGAACATTCCACGCGCTTTCTTTTTTTTGTCAACATAAAAAGAAGAATTATGCTGACTTCCCTAACCAATATATATAAACCGTCCGGCTTTCACAAGCAAAAACGATCCTGCAATTCCTTCTTAAACTTCTTGGAGACAATCAATTCCGTCACCCTGTCGAAAGGTGGATAGAGCTGGCAATGATTGTCCTTTATCAGCATCAGATAGTCCATGTTGACGATGTACGACTGGTGGATCTGGACAAACCGAGGCAGGTTGTGAATGATCGCGTCGGCCGTCATCCCCCGCCGCAACGCCAACGGAGGGTCGTTCGTCAGGATAACTTCCCACAACTTGCGCTCCGAGGAATAACGGAAGAAGCCAATCTCCGAGGTGCGCAACACACGCATGTCGTTGGTCGGCGTGTAGACCATAAACGTGTCGCCCGCGGACGAAAGCAGCGGCACGCCTCCCAAGCGCTGGCCTCCCTGCATCTGCTCCAAGAAGCGGTGCAGGATAACGTCCAGTTCCTGAGGCTGGAAAGGCTTCAGCAGATAGTCAAAAGCCGACTCGCGTATGGCTTCTATCATATATTTGTCATAGGCCGTATAGAAGACGACTTTCATGTTCCACACGATGCTGTCCCGTATGTCGCGCAAGAGTTCCATGCCGGTCATCTCCGGCATCTCCACATCCAGGAAGAGCAAGTCGGGCCGGACGGAGGCTATCAGCTTCTTGCCCTGACGCGCGTTTCGCGCAATGCCCTCCAACGAGAACTCCGGGCGTTTCTTCAGCTCGAAGGCCAAAGCCTCCGCCGCCATCTCGTCGTCATCCACCACTATGATTTTATATGCACACATACAAATTGTCGTTGTTTCCGTTAACGAATATAGAGATTAAATCAATCCGATGCAAGAAACGAAACGAGGAACATTGGACTATCTGTTCTTAAACATGGATTATTATGTGAAAATAAGGGATTATCCGGCATTTTTTCTTTTCGGCTCAAAGGCGGTAATCGTAACCGGCGGGCAAGAAGAAAGAGACTCTGCATCCCGTCTCTCCGCCCGGAAGGGTGACGTTATGGATCTCCACCTCCAGTGCCCGCTTGTTCTTGGCGTTCAGAATCTGTATGGTCTGCATGATGACCTTCATGCCGGTGCCCGTGCCCCGATGGAGGCTATTGGGGCGATAGCCTCCGCCGTTGTCCGTTATCTCTACGCTCAGGCCGCCCGACACATGGCGGGCGATATCTATCCACAAGCGCTTCTCGCCTTCCTTGCCTCGCAGAGCGTGCTTCACCGCGTTCTCCACAGGTATCTGGATGAGCATCGAAGGCAAAAACTCGCGGGCGGGGTGTACATCCGGCTCAATGCGCATCTCGAAGCAGAAGTTATCGCCCAAGGAACGACGCTCCAGGTCGAGGTAGGTGTTGACAAAATCCAGCTCTTCCTCCAACGTGACGCACAATTGTTCGGCCAACTCCAGATTCCGCCGCATCAGCTTGACCAGGGAGGCCAGCTCCTGACGCTCTTCCTGCTTGCAACTCAGCATCTCCTGGTTCAGGACATTGAAGATGAAATGGGGAGAGAGGCGGTTGCGGATATTCTCCAGGCGCAAGGATGAAACCATGCGGCGGCTTTCCGCCTGCATCAGCGCGCGCTTCTTCTTATTATAAACGTAGAGAAAGAAGGCCGCCAGAAGGGCCACGATCGCTATGCCGCCCACAATCAGATGTCCTTGCCTGAGCCTCAACACCTTGTTCTCCGCCTCGCGTATCATGACACGATGGGCCAGGAGCGTAGAGTCCTGCTGATAGCGCAAGGCCAGATCGACCGTGTGCATCCGCACGCGCTCGTTGCGGATGGAGTCGTCCAGCCTCAGGTTTCTCTTCTGATAATAGTAAGCCTGCTTGTAGTTGCCCGTCTCTTCGAAATATTGTTGCAGATATTTATTGCGTATGTGGAGCATGTCGGGGTCAATATCGGGCGGAGTCACGCCTTGGGACAAGACGCGCCTGGCCTCGGAAAACTCCTTCTGAAGCAAGGCCCGCTCAATGGTTTGCGTGTCCAGATAGTACAAGGCCGTGGCCATCCCTATCTTTTGAAAGTAAGGACGGCATGCTTCCATATAGCGGGATGCGGAGTCGGGCTCCTGCAACTGGAGGAAGCAATCGCTCATGTTCAGCCTGCCCAGGTTCTGCTCGAAGGCCATGTCCGGATAGCCACTCGTCAGCTCGATGAGCCAGCGGAAATAGGTCATCGCCTTCCGATAGTCCTCGCGATAGTAATAAGAAGTGCCCCGGTTATTCAGATAAATGTATTTTTCGTAAGGGAGCATGCGGTCATAATTCCGCCCGGCCAGGTTGTAATAATAGTCGCACTGGGGGAAGTCGCGCAAGGCCACATAGATTTGCGCCAGGCCGTAATAGATGGGAGTGCGCTTGGTGGAGGGCAAGTCCAAAGAGTCGCACATGAACAAGGCCTTTCTATACCAGAAAGCTCCCAAATCCAGCTCGCCCAGGCGGTTACAGGCATCGGCCAGATTCATCAGGATGTCCGGGACGTCATCCGCGCGAGTCCCCTGCAAGCGCCGCTCATAAGCACGCCGGAAAGCCGCTTTGGCGGAGTCCATCGCACCCGTGCGGGCCAGGAGATTGCCCTTCATATTCAGGCACTCCGATTGCAAGTCGGCCATTCGGCGAGAGAAAGGCTGGCTTTCCGCGAAATTTTGGACACGGTTTAGCACCAGCCATGCCGAGTCAATCTGGGAGGTCATCAGATAGGTCTTCAGGGTCAATGACAAATAATTGTATTTCACGAGGCTGTCCTCCGCCTCGTCCATCCGCTTCAAGGTCTCCGCCCTCATCCAGCGCGGAGCCGCCGAGATAGAGTCACCATGAGTGGCAAAGAAAGACTCAAAAGCCTCGAACTCGGACAAATCCTCGCGTCCGCCTCCACCGGTGCAAGCCGTCAGAGTCAGGATGCCCGCAAGCATCCAGACGATGTATCTTTTCGCATTCACCTCCCTCTTCATAACGTGTCAGCTTCTTGGTTTCTTACTTAATCTTCCTGCAAAAATAAAAACAAAAGCCCCATAACTCCTCTTTCAAGAAGTTACAAGGCTCATGCGTATCTTCTTTTTTTAAAATAATCCGATTAAAGCGCTCCCACTTCCTTCAAGGCGGCATTCGTCTTGTGGACGGCGGCGGCACTGGCGGCAAATTTGGCTTTCTCGTCGGCGGTCAGCTCCAGCTCGACAATCTTCTCGATGCCGTTCTTGCCCAGGATTACAGGTACGCCGATGCAGATGTCGCTCTCGCCATACTCGCCTTCCAGATATACCGAGCAGGGGATCATCTTCTTCTGATTGTGCAGGATGGACTCTACGACATAAGCTCCTGCCGCACCGGGTGCATACCAGGCGGAAGTGCCCAGAAGCTTGGTCAGCGTAGCTCCGCCTACCATCGTGGCGGCCACTACCTCGTTCAGCTTCTCTTCGCTCAAGAGGGTGCTTACGGGCTGTCCCTTGTAAGTGGCCAGACGGGCCAGAGGTATCATGGTCGTATCACCATGGCCGCCGATAACCATTCCTTCTACTTCATTGGCGTTGCATCCCAAGGCCTGAGAGAGGAAATATTTGAAGCGCGAGCTGTCCAACGCGCCACCCATGCCGATGATGCGGTTCTTGGGCAAGCCCAAAGACTTCAGAGCCAGATAGGTCATGGTGTCCATCGGGTTAGAGATGACTACCAGGATGGCATTGGGTGAATACTTCAGGATGTTCTGTGCCACGGACTTCACGATGCCGGCATTGACGCCGATCAGCTCTTCACGAGTCATGCCCGGCTTACGGGGAATGCCGGAAGTGATGACTACAACATCCGAGTTGGCGGTCTTCTCATAATCGTTGGTGCAGCCGGTGATCACCGTGTCAAAGCCCAGCAATTGAGCCGTCTGCATCATATCCATTGCTTTACCTTCTGAAACGCCTTCTTTTACGTCCAGCATTACCACTTCGTCGGCCACTTCATTAAAAGCCAACACATTAGCACATGTGGCACCTACATTACCGGCGCCTACTACGGTTACTTTTGACATAATTGATTCCTTTATTTTTTAGGTTGTTTAAAGTTGCCACAAAAATACGATGAGACGGGCAATTAGAGAAATTTTTCCGTAATAATTTTAGTTAAATAGAGAATTCCTCGCGGAGTCATGCCAACAGATTGACAATTAATCATTATTTTTGCCTCGGAATAGACGATCAAACCGGAGTAGATGGCCTCGGCCATTGATAACTTTTAGTAAATTCAAACAATGAGCAAAAACAAATCGCTGATTATCATAGGGAGTGTACTCGTCTTGTTACTGGTGGGAGTCACCATCCTGCTGGTCAGGGAGAAAACGACGAACCGGGAACTGGTGCAGGAATTCGAGCTGGAAAAGGAGGACCTGGAAAACGAATACACGCGGTTCGCGCAACAATATGACGAACTGAAGCTGACCGTGTCGAACGACTCACTCGCCGTCCTGCTGGAGCAGGAACAGCTGAAGACCCAACGCCTCCTGGAAGAACTGAGAACCGTAAAGAGCAGCAACGCCTCGGAAATACGGCGGTTGAAAAAGGAACTGGCCAGCCTGAGAAAAGTCATGATCAGCTACATCAACCAGATTGACTCGCTCAACCAACTGACCGTGCGCCAACAGGAAGTCATCAAAGACGTCACACGCAAGTACAACGCCGCCTCCAGGCAAATAAACAGCCTGGCGGAAGAGAAAAAGACCCTGAACGAAAAGGTGGCATTGGCCGCGCAACTCGACGTGACCAACATCCGCATCGAGCCCCAGAACAAGCGCGGGCGTGAGACGACACGGGTGAAAAACGTCGTGAAATTCAAGATAGACTTCAGCATCGTGAAAAACATCACGGCGGAAACCGGAGAAAAGACATTGTACGTGCGCATCACCAAGCCCGACAATAGCGTCCTGACAAAAAGTGACGCGAACACTTTCTCATACGAAAACCGCGACCTGGTTTATTCCATCAAGAAATACATCGAATATACGGGCGAGGAACAGGCCGTCACGGTATATTGGGACGTGGAGGAATATCTGTATGCCGGAAGCTATCGCGTAGATATCTTTGCGGACGGCACGCTGATCGGCTCACAGAGCTTCTCCCTCAAATAACCGTATAATAATATAGTATATATAAATAAGGTGGGGATTGTCGAAATCTCCACCTTTCTTTATTCATATATCCCCCAAAAACGTAAGTTAACACTTTTTTTCCACCAAGTAATCAGAACTTTTTTACCTTTGCATTGTTGTTTATGCAATCATTGTCGCACCTATGCGGCAACATAATGAAAGTATATATACGTATGAATGCAATGAAAAAGTTCCTATGCTTCACTTTGTTAGTGATATCCACCTATACGGCGGGAGCACAACGGGTGCTATCCCTGGATAGTTGTCGTGCATTGGCCATGGCCAACAACAAAGCACTATTGATCAGCCAAGAGAAAATCAAGGCCGCCCAACATCAGCGGAAAGCGGCATTCGCCAACTACCTGCCTAAATTTGACGCGACCGGCGCCTACATCCGCAATCAGAAAGAATTATCGTTGCTGAGCGACTCGCAAAAGGATGCCCTCTCCAACATAGGCACCAACCTGAGCGGAGCTCTGCAAAACGGCATACAAAATATGGTGGCGCAAAACCCGGGCTTGATGACAAACCCTCAATTCGTGCAACTGGTGAAGGCCTTCGGAAGCGCCGACCTGGCCACACCGCTGAATAGCGTGGGAAATTCGCTGGTCGACGCCCTGCGCACCGACACACGAAACATCTTCGCCGGAGCCGTCACCCTGACGCAACCTCTGTACATGGGCGGCAAAATACGCGCCTATAACAAAATCACCAAATACGCCGAAGAACTGGCACGCCAGCAACATGGCACGGGCATGCAGGACGTCATACTGGAAACAGATCAGGCCTATTGGCAAGTCATATCGCTTGTCCACAAAAAGAAACTCGCCGAAGGCTATCTGGAATTACTACAGAAGCTGGAAAGCGATGTGGACAAGATGATCAACGAAGGAGTGGCCACGAAAGCCGACGGCCTCTCCGTGAAAGTGAAGGTGAATGAAGCGGAAATGACCTTGACCAAGGTAGAAGACGGGCTGAGCCTCTCGCGCATGTTGTTGTGCCAACTCTGCGGCCTCGACCTGACCGCCGACATCACACTGGCCGACGAACAGGAGGAAAACCTGGACGAAGCCAATATCACAAGCTCCCAAATCAACATGGAGAGCGTCTATGCCATACGCCCCGAGGTGCGAAGCCTGGAACTGGCGTCCAAAATCTACGAGCAGAAAGTAAACATCGCCCGTTCGGGCTATCTTCCCTCCATCGCCCTGATGGGAAACTATATCGCCACGAGCCCCTCCGTGCTGAACAGCTTTGAAAAGAAGTTCAAGGGGATGTGGAATGTCGGAGTGATGGTGTCCGTCCCCCTGTGGCATTGGGGCGAGGGCATCCACAAGGTGAAAGCGGCCAAATCCGAAGCGCGCATCGCCCAATACCAACTGGAAGAAGCCAAAGAAAAAATCCAGCTACAGGTAAACCAGGCGGCTTTTAAGGTGAACGAAACGGCCAAGAAGCTGACCATGGCCGAGAAAAATCTGGAGAAAGCCGACGAGAACCTGCGCTATGCCACCCTCGGCTTCGAGGAAGGAGTCATCCCGGCCAGCAACGTACTGGAAGCGCATACGGCCTGGTTGTCCGCCCAATCGGAAAAAATCGACGCGCAAATCGACGTGAAGCTGACCGACCTCTATCTGAGGAGAGCGACCGGAGAGCTTGGCGCGATGGAGTATTAAAGAAACGAGATACTCCAATCCTCAATTTTCATATTGTCAACCTATTATCAATTAAATAAATGGATACCAAATCACAAAACACTAACATGCTGCTGGCGTTCCTCACGCTGGTGGGAGTCATCGCAGTAGTAGCCCTTGTCGGATTCTTCATGCTCCGAAAAGGACCGGAAATCGTCCAAGGACAAGCCGAAGTCAACGAATACCGCGTGTCAAGCAAAGTGCCCGGACGCATCCTGGAATTCCGCGTGACGGAAGGACAAAAAGTACATGCCGGCGACACACTCGCTTTGCTGGAAGCCCCCGACGTGCAAGCCAAGCTGAAGCAGGCACAAGCCGCCGAAGCCGCCGCACAGGCTCAGAACGAGAAAGCCATCAAAGGCGCACGCCAGGAACAAATCCAGGGCGCCTATGAGATGTGGCAGAAAGCCCGTGCGGGAGTTGTCATTGCGGAGAAGTCATACAAACGCGTAAAGAACCTCCACGACCAGGGAGTGATGTCCGCCCAGAAACTGGACGAAGTGACGGCCCAACGCGATGCCGCCCTTGCCACCGAGAAGGCGGCCAAATCACAATACGAGATGGCCCGAAACGGTGCCGAACGCGAAGACAAAGCCGCCGCGGCCGCCTTGGTTCAGCGTGCGCAAGGAGCCGTGGCCGAAGTGCAATCGTACATTGCCGAGACATATCTCATCGCCCAAGCCGACGGTGAGGTGTCCGAAATATTTCCCAAAGTGGGCGAACTCGTCGGGACGGGGGCTCCCATCATGAATATCGCCATCATGGAAGACATGTGGGTGAGCTTCAATGTACGCGAAGACTTGCTAAAAGGCATGACCATCGGCACGGAGTTCGATGCTTATGTCCCGGCTCTTGACCACGACATCCGCCTGAAGGTGTACTACATGAAGGACCTCGGCACATACGCCGCCTGGAAAGCCACCAAAACGACCGGTCAATTCGACTTGAAAACATTCGAAGTGAAGGCAAGTCCCGTAGAAAAGGTGGAAGGCCTGCGCCCGGGAATGAGCGTTGTGCTGGAGAAATAAAAGTAAACCGAACGAAGAATGAAAAACAAAAACGCCGCGAAATACAAAGCCTTGTGGAACGTGATGAGACGCGAAGGAAAGCGCCTCGTCTCGCGTCCGCTCTACCTGTTCTGCATGGTAGGGGCACCGCTGTTCTGCTACATATTCTTCACCACACTGATGGGTTCCGGCCTGCCTACAGACATGCCCGTGGGCATAGTGGACGAAGACATGACAAGCACCTCGCGCCAGTTGACACGCAATCTGGACGCGTTCGGGCAGACGGCCGTCGTGGCCCACTATCCCAACGTGACAGAAGCACGGCAAGCCATGCAGAGGGGCGACATCTATGGATTTTATTACATCCCCCAAGGAACCACCGCCAAAGCTCAGGCGCAACGACAACCCAAAGTTTCATTCTACACCAACAACACGTTGCTCATTGCCGGCTCGCTGCTCTATAAAGACATGAAAACGATGAGCGAACTGGCCTCGGGAGCCGCCGCACGCTCCGTGCTCTACGCCAAAGGAGCCACGGAGGATCAGGCCATGGGCTTCCTGCAACCCATTGTCATCGACACCCATCCGTTGAACAACCCGTGGATCAACTACTCCATCTATCTGAACAACACCTTTGCGCCCGGGGTACTGATGCTGATGATTTTCATGGTGACGGTATTCTCCATCGGTGTGGAAATCAAGGACCGCACCTCCCGCCAATGGTTGCGTACGGGCAACAACTCCATCTGGATCTCACTGGCCGGAAAGCTGCTTCCTCACACGGCTGTATTTTTCCTGATGGGCATCTTGTACAATGTCTATCTTTACGGCTTCCTGCATTTCCCCTGCAATAGCGGCATCCTGCCGATGCTCTTCGCCACCCTATGCCTGGTGTTGGCTTCGCAAGGCATGGGCGTCCTGATGATAGGCACCCTGCCTACGCTTCGCTTAGGCCTGAGCTTTGCTTCGCTTTGGGGCGTGCTTTCCTTCTCGATGTGCGGGCTTTCTTTCCCCGCCATGGGCATGCACCCTACCCTACAGGCCTTGGCCAATCTTTTCCCCCTGCGCCACTACTTCCTCATCTACGTGGATCAGGCGCTGAACGGATACCCCATGAGCTACTCATGGATTAACTATATAGCCCTACTGCTGTTCATGATGTTACCCTTCCTCGTGGCCAACCGCCTGAAAGGTGCCCTTATATACTATAAATATGTACCGTGATGAAAAAGAAAACGACGTTCAGACAACATATCAAGCAAGGCATCAGCGACCTGTTCTACATCTGGCGACAGGAATTCCGCACGACCTTCCGCGACCAGGGTGTGCTGATATTCTTCATCCTCGTCCCGTTGGCCTATCCGCTCATCTATGGCTTCATCTACACCAACGAAACGCTACGCGACGTGCCCGCCGTGGTGGTGGACGACTCGCGTAGCTCGCTGAGCCGCCAGTATGTCCGGATGCTCGACGCCAGTCCTGACATCCGCGTGGCGTCCCATTGCGCCGACATGGAGGAAGCCAAGCTGGCCTTGCGCAACCGGGATGCTTACGGCATCGTCTACATCCCCGAAACCTTCAGCGACGACATCGCCGCCGGACGTCAGACTCAGGTAAGCATCTTCTGCGACATGAGCGGGCTGTTGTACTACAAGGCTATGCTGAGCGCCAACACGGAAGTGTCGCTCGAGATGAACAAGGAAATCAAAATAGCCCGTGCCGGAAACACCACCGACCGCCAGGACGAGATTACGGCCTACCCCATCGAATACAAGGATATAGCCCTCTATAACCCCACCAATGGTTTTGCCGCCTTCCTGATACCGGCCGTGCTGATATTGGTTATCCAGCAGACGCTTCTGCTGGGCATCGGCCTATCGGCAGGAACGGCGCGAGAGAAGAACCAGTTCCGCGACCTGGTGCCCATCAACCGCCACTACAACGGGACGTTGCGCATCGTCATGGGCAAAGGATTGAGCTACTTCCTCATCTATGCACTTGTGGCGGTCTATGTGCTCTGTGTCGTGCCCTGGCTCTTCAGCCTCAACCGGATAGCCCTGCCCGGCGAACTGACGCTCTTTATCCTGCCCTATCTGAGCGCCTGCATCTTCTTCTCGATGACGGCCTCCATCGCCATCCGCAACCGCGAGACGTGCATGCTGCTGTTCGTCTTCACCTCCGTGCCGCTACTGTTCCTGTCGGGCATCTCGTGGCCGGGCGCCTCCATCCCTCCCTTCTGGCGTTATTTCTCGTATCTTTTCCCTTCGACCTTCGGCATCAATGGCTACGTACGCATCAACAGCATGGGAGCCACACTGAATGAAGTAGCTTTCGAATACCAGGCTCTTTGGCTTCAGACAGGCATCTACTTCCTGACTACCTGCCTCGTCTATCGCTGGCAAATCCTGCAAAGCCGCCGCCACGTCATAGAGTCATACAAGCGCTACAAAGCCTTGCGTAGTGTGCGATGAGAACGCCACGCTTCCTGACATGCTAACGCCCCGTGCCGTCACCACCTGACGACACGGGGCGTTAGCATGTCAGGAAGCGTGGCGTGACAACCTCACGAAGCGTGGCGTGAGAATCCAAGGGGAAAAGGATTAAAATTTCACCTTTCAGACTTATTAACCTTCTATCTATTGCATTATTACGAATTATTCGTAGATTTGCAATGAATTCATACTAAAACTATATCCATGGAAAAGTTAACTACGCAAGAAGAAGAAGTGATGTTACACATCTGGAGCCTGAAAGAATGTTTCGTCAAGGACATCCTTGCCCAAATGCCTGACCCGAAGCCACCCTACACCACCGTGGCCTCTATCGTGAAGAACCTGGAGCGAAAGCACTACGTGAAGCCCACCCGCGTGGGAAACACCTACCGCTATGCACCGCTCATCCGCGAAAATGAATATAAGGGGACATTCATGAGCGGCTTCGTCCGCAACTACTTTGCCAATTCCTACAAGGAGATGGTCTCGTTCTTCGCCAAGGAGCAGAAGATCTCGTCCAACGACTTGAAAGACATAATTGATATGATTGAGAAAGGAAAGGAGAATGGATAATTTATTAACCATTAACCATTTATCATTTATCATTAACTACTAATAGCATGGTCTATTTTCTGAAAATCAACGTGGCGATAGCCCTGTTCTATGCCTTCTACCGGCTGTTCTTCTACAAGGACACGTTCTTTGCGTGGAGGCGGACGGCCCTGCTGTGCTTCTTTGCCGTATCGACCGCCGTGCCCCTGCTCGACATCCAGACATGGATTACGCAACAGGAGCCGATGGCAGCCATGGCCGACCTCTATGCCTCCGTGGTGCTCCCCGAACTGACCTTGACACAAGCCGAAACGACGGACTGGAAACAACTTCTGGCCGACGGCATCGGCATCGCCTACTGGCTCGTGACCGCCCTGCTGGCTCTGCGTTTTCTCGTCCAGCTGGCGGGCATCATACGCCTGGCGCGGTGCTGCCCCACACGGAAAATAGACAACACCACCGTACACCTCCTCCCCCGCCCCGAAGGTCCTTTCTCGTTCTTCCACTGGATATTCGTCTGCCCCGAGGCACACACCGACGAGGAACTGAACGAGATTCTGACTCACGAGCGCGCTCATGCCCGGCAATGGCACTCCATAGATGTATTGACAGGCGAACTGGCCTGCATCATCTGCTGGTTCAACCCCTTTGCCTGGCTCATGAAGCGGGAGATACGCGCCAACTTAGAGTACATGGCCGACGAGAAGGTCCTGGAGACCGGCCACGACTCCCGCACTTACCAATACCACTTGTTGGGTTTGTCACATCATAAGGCTGCAGCAACCATCTATAACAGTTTCAATGTATTACCCTTAAAAAAGCGTATCATTATGATGAACAAACGAAGAACCCGAGCCATAGGGAGAACCAAATATCTGATGTTCCTCCCGCTGGCTGCCTTACTCATGATAGTAAGCAACATCGAAGCCGTGGCACGCGCCACACAGAAGATTACAACCGAAGTCGCAGAAGCCGTTGCGCCCGGTCTGCAACAGGAGAAGTCTGACAAAGTAACCTACAAGGGAAAGATTGTGGACGAAGCAGGCAATCCGCTGAGCGACGTTCAGATTATCACCGACCGGAAATTCCAGTCTACAACCGTAAGCACAACCAACACCCAGGGGGAATTCCGCACAGAGACCTCCTCCGAAGCAGGCATTGTCTTTCAGTACATAGGCAAGGACGGACAGACACTGGGCTGGGCAGGAACTCCTGAGGCCCTGGCCAAGATGGATCCCAATAACATGGTCATCGTCCTGAAGCCGCAACACGCCCTCACCCTCACCGATGAAGAAGTCTACGAAGTCGTGGAGCAGATGCCCCAATTCCCCGACGGAGGTATGGCGGGCCTGATGAAATACCTGGCAAATAACCTCCGCTACCCCGAGTCGGCTCGTAAAGCAGGCACACAGGGACGCGTCACCGTACAGTTCGTCGTGGGCAAAGACGGCAGCATCGGCAATGTGAGCATCCTGCGGGGCGTAGATCCGGCTCTGGATAAGGAAGCCATCCGCGTTATCAGCGCCATGCCTAAATGGAAGCCGGGCTTGCAGAAAGGAAAGCCTGTGAACGTGAAGTTTGCCATCCCCGTCGTGTTCCGCCTGTAACAGGGAGAGACACCACAAAAGACACAGAGTCACACAGAGTTCTCTATTTCCAGACTCCGTGTGACTCTGTGTCCTCTTTAGTCAGTCACTCGCTCACTTCTTCACCTGCACTACCTGTGTAGGCGCCATCTCGATGTTACGCTTGTCCACCTGGCGAACCACGGCTGCTGCCAGTTGAAGGAAAGCGCGGCCCGTGACGGTGTTTTCGTCAAGAGCCACCGGAGTGCCCTTGTCACCACTCTCACAGATGCTTTGCACGATGGGTATTTGCCCCAGTAAAGGCACGCCAAGCTCGTCGGCCAACTGTTTGCAACCCTCTTTACCGAAAATATAGTACTTATTCTCCGGCAGCTCCGCGGGAGTGAACCAAGCCATGTTCTCCACCAAGCCAAGGATGGGGACGTTCACCTTATCATTGCGGTACATATCCACACCTTTGCGGGCATCGGCCAAGGCCACTTGCTGCGGGGTGCTGACAATGACGGCACCCGTGATAGCCAAAGTCTGAAGCAACGTCAGATGGATGTCACTCGTGCCCGGCGGGGTGTCAAGGATGAAGTAATCGAGGTCGCCCCAGTCGGCATCGCCCACAAGTTGCTTCAGGGCATTGCTGGCCATGCCTCCGCGCCACATCGTCGCTTGATCGGGATTGACGAAGAAGCCTATGGAAAGCAACTTGAGGCCGTACTTTTCAATGGGGATGATGAGGTCGCGGCCGTCAATGCGCTCGGCATACGGACGGGCGTCCTCCACCTGGAACATTTTAGGCACGGAAGGACCGAAGATGTCGGCATCGAGCAAGCCCACCTTGTAGCCCAGCTTCGTGAGGGCCACAGCCAGATTGGCAGCCACCGTACTCTTGCCCACGCCACCCTTGCCGCTGGACACGGCTACGATATTTTTTACGCGCGGCAGCATCTTGCCCGGTTCGGGACGTGCCGCCTGCCTGCTTTCAGTAGTGATGGTCACTTCGACATCGGGCGATACATACGTATGAATAGCCGTCTCGGCAGCTTTAATCATGGACTTCATGAAAGGATCGGTCGGCTTCTCGAAGATAAGGGAAAAGCTCACCTTCATGCCGTCGATGCGCAGGTTGTCGGCCACCATCTCCGCCTCGACGAGGTTTTTCCCGTTACCGGGATAGCGCACGGTGGCCAGTGCGTCGTGAATCAATTTAGGATATAAAGTCATAGTGCTTATTGGTTATATAAATGGGGATTTACCGTGTACTTTTTCTTTCGCTTGTCCGAAAGAAAAAGGTACCAAAAAGAAAGGACCCCGTCTACACTTCCGGGTCTACTCCGGACGTCTTTCCTCCTAAAGGGCAGGAACTCGCTTCGCTCAAACAGCCTGCCCTTTTTAACGGCGGAAAGCCATCCTCCGCTTCACGCCCCCTCCAGTGAGGCCGGAGAACCATCCGGCGTGTTAGCGCCAGCCGAAGCCGCTTACGCTCTCATCGCGCAGCCGCGCCTAAGTGAGGAGGCGTGAAGCGCAGCCCTTGTTTTTTGCGTAAAGAAAGGCAGACTGTCTGAGCGAAGCGAGTTTCTGCCTTTTAGCAAAAAGTAAGGGCGGAGTAGCCTACGAGCTTCAGCGCTTGATCCTTTCTTTTGGTATCTTTTCTTTCGTATCAAGACGAAAGAAAAGTACAACTAAATTATCATTTACTTGTTTCCAGCCCACTCCGCTTGCTGCGGTTGTAGCTCCGATAATCGTCCAAGGGGATTTCCACGTCCGGTTCCACCAATGCGCCTTCATGGGGCAGACGGAAACGGATGTACTTGATGTTCAGTCCCCGGTCGAGCCATTGCTGTTCGTAATAAGTGCGGATAGAGAGTATCTCGTCGGCCTGGCCGCTATGATAAAGATCGTCTGTAAGAACCTCGGGCGCCAGGTGATTGGCTTCCAGCAGCAAGCGGGTATAAGTAAAGAGGAAGTTGCTGTCCGTCTTCACGTGTATCAGCCCCCCGTCCGCGAGGAAGCGGCGATAACGCTCCAGAAAGTAGGTGGACGTCAGTCGCTTGGTGGCCTTCTTCATCTGCGGATCGCTGAACGTGAGCCACAGCTCACTGACCTCTCCGGGGGCGAAGAAGCGGTCGATAATCTCGATGTTGGTGCGCAGGAAGGCGACGTTGGTCATGCCCGTCTGCAACGACTCGGTAGCTCCGGTCCACATGCGTGCGCCCTTGATGTCCACGCCAATAAAGTTCTTCTCCGGGAAGAGACGCCCCAAGCCGACGGTGTATTCACCCCGCCCGCAACCTAACTCCAAGACAATGGGGCGCGTGTTCTTGAAGAACGCCTCGCCCCAACGGCCTTTCATAGCGCAGGGCACGTCATCGGCCACGGAGTAAGGATACTCAAAGACGTGGGGATAACGTGCCATGTCGGCGAATTTCTGTAACTTTCCCTTCCCCATATCAGTCGACGATGGTTACCCAATTGTGCGTATCCGGCTCGTCGCCATACTGGATGGCACGCAACTTATGGTAGAGCTTGGAGCAGACAGGACCCGGTTTGCCATCCTTCGCAATGACGTAAGAGCGGTTGTTCTCGGGGTCGTCGATGCGCTCGATGGGGCTGATGACGGCCGCCGTGCCGCAGGCTCCGGCTTCCTCGAAGGTGGAGAGTTCCTCCTCGGGGATGGGACGGCGTTCCACCTTCATACCGAGGTCTTCGGCCAGCTGCATCAGACTCTTGTTGGTGATGCTGGGCAGGATAGAGGTGGACAGCGGTGTGATGTACGTGTTGTCCTTAATGCCAAAGAAGTTGGCGGCGCCACACTCGTCCATGTATTTCTTCTCCTTGGCGTCGAGGTAGAACTCAGCGGAGTAACCACCCTCATGGGCTTCCTTGCTGGCGCGGAGGCTGGCGGCGTAGTTACCGCCCACTTTGAACGTGCCTGTGCCAAGCGGAGCCGCACGATCATACTTGCGGGTGATGACATAGGGAGTCGTGGCAAATCCACCTTTAAAGTACGGTCCCACGGGCGTGACAAATATCAGGAACAGATATTCATTGGAGGGCTTCACGCCCACTTGCGCTCCTGTGCCCACCAACAAGGGGCGGATGTAGAGCGACGCACCGCTTTCGTAGGGAGGAATGAAGCGCTCGTTCAGCTTCACCACCTTCAGCACCGCCTCGCGGAAACGTTCGGTCGAGAGCTCGGGCATCAGGATGCCGCGGCAGGTAGATTGCAGGCGTGCGGCGTTCTCCTCCAGGCGGAAGATGCGCACTCGTCCGTCCTTGCCACGGAAGGCTTTCAATCCTTCGAAAGCCTCCTGACCGTAGTGCAGGCAGGTGGCCGCCATGTGCATGGGGATGGTTTCCTCGCTGCACACCTCCAGCTCGCCCCACTGACCGTTACGATGGTAAATTCTCACGTTGTAATCTGTCTTCATGTATCCGAAGGACAGATTTGACCAATCAATCTCTTTCATATCTTTGTATTTTAAGTTTTTCGACATTACAACCTGCAACAAAAGTACGTTTTATTCTTCACTTTCTTGCTTTTCGGCCAGTATTTTTTCGATTTCCTGGTCGGCTTTCGTCAGTTTGTCCTCACAGAAGGCGATGATTTCGTTGGCTTCCTTGATTTTCTCGGCCAGCTGGTCTATTTCCAGCTCGTTGTTGTCTATTTGGTTGACTATCCGCTCCAAGCGGCCGATGGCTTGGCTGTAAGTTTCTTTTTTCTTCGTTGATGACATGGCATGACTCATTTTTCAGGTTTGACGATAGATTGTATTTCTCCTTTGTACACACGGGTGGTGAGGACATCACCTGGCTGTAATGCGGAAGCATCCTTCACCGCCCGCCCGTCCTTCAGCGTGATGCTGTAGCCGCGGGCCAGGAGCTTCTCGGGCGAAACGTCGGCGATGCGTTGGCGCAGAAGCTCCAGCCGGTGGCGTTGGCGCGCCAGCAGAGCCTCCACGGAGCGGTGCAGTTCCTTACAGACGGTGAGCAAATTCAGTTTGGCAGACGACACACGGCGGACAGCCGATGCGGGGATGCGGTTGCGGCACTGGTACAGACGAATGCGTTCCTGCTTCAGGCGAGCGATCGCGCCCTGACGCAGACGGACGGCCAGGTCGTTCAGACGGTCAGCAGCCTCGTCCATGCGGGCAATGAGGTATTCGGCGGCAGCCGTAGGGGTCTTCACGCGGGCGTGAGCCACGGAGTCGAGTACGGTGTCGTCCCGTTCATGCCCGATGCCCGTAATAATCGGCAGGGGGAACTGGGCACAGGCAGCCGCCAGCAGGTAAGTGTCGAAGCACGAGAGGTCGGACGTCGCCCCTCCACCACGGATAATGACCACCACGTCAAACCGGTCCGCCCGGCTATTGATGGCGTCCAGTGCCTCGAGGATGGACTCCTCCGCACGGTCGCCCTGCATGGCGGCAGCGAACAGTGTCACCCGGAAGGCATAGCCCCTCGGATTGTGCTCCAGCTGGTGACGGAAATCACCGTAACCTGCCGCCGTGGGCGAGGATATGACAGCCACCCGTTGGGCAAGTACGGGCATAGGCAGCTCTTTGTTCAGCGTCAGTACACCCTCATCTTCGAGTTGCTTCAAAATCTCGCGGCGACGGCGTGCCATGTCGCCCAGCGTATAAGTGGGGTCAATGTCCTGCACGGTCAGGCTATAGCCATAGAGTTCGTGGAAGGAGACACTGACCTGCACCAGTACCTTGATGCCTGCCGCAAAGGCCTGACCTGTGCTTTCCTCGAAGTAAGGACGAAGCAGGCGGAAGACATTGCTCCAGATGACGCCGCGCCCCTTGGCCACCAGGTTGTTGCTCCGCGGGTCCTTCTGGACGAACTCCACATAGCAATGACCCGTGGCGGGATGCGTGCGCACCTCGCTCAGCTCGGCCTGTACCCAATATTCATCGGGCAGACATTGCTCCAGGCTTCGTCTCACCAAGGCATTGAGGTCGTATAGGGATAAAGCTTCCATCTCATCAACGGGATTGAGACAAATATTCTTGGTAGGCTTTCCAAAGATCGGGGACGCCATAACCATAGATGTTGTCGGGACAAGCGACACGATCACCCGAACGACGCACCAGTTCAATCACCTCCTTAGCCGTCAGCGTGGGACATGCCTGCCACAGGCAGGCGACCATGCCGCACATAATGGGCGAAGCGAAGGAAGTGCCGTTAGCTTTCGTCAAGTTCCCGTCCGTGCCCATCACATCGGCCTTGTAACCCACAGCCACCACATCGGGCTTGATGCGCCCGTCCGCTGTATTGCCAATGGACGAGAAGGAAGCCAACACTCCGTCCTTACCCACCGCTCCCACGGTCAGCACGTTGTCGGCATCACCGGGAGGGGTGATTTTTTTCCACGGACCTGAACCCGCATTTCCCGCACTGCACACCAACACCATGCCTTTATCAGCCACACGAGAAGCCTGACGCGACATCAACGCATGACGACCGTCCAGTTGACAAAACGTATAGTTCTTCTGCTTGTCGTCGAACTCATAGTAACCCAACGAAGTGTTGATGACATCCACACCCACACTGTCAGCAAACTCTACGGCAGCAGCCCAGTAATCCTGCTCCACCAAATGCTCGGAGTAGTCGTCCTCGCTCCGAAGCAACCAATAAGAAGCTTCGGGCGCCGTGCCTACCATCACCTCCGGACGATTCATCGCCATGCACGACCACACAGCCATGCCATGACTCTGCTCGGCAAAGAGGTCGGCATGGGCATCGACAAAATCTTTCACACCCAGCACACGTTCCAAGTCAAAAGCTGTGATACTGTCAGCGTTATGATAACCGGCATCAATGACGGCAATAGTCATCCCCTGCCCCCAGAAGCCCGCCTCGTGCAACTTGTCGCCACGACTTAGCTGTATCTGGGCAGCACCCGCGCCATAGTAACTATCCGGATACTTTTCGGGAGAGTTCACCAACGAATCACGCTGGGGCGCAATCACTTCCTTGTCGGGACGCATCCACACCCGCTCAGTGGAGCGTACAAAAGGCAAGGCGGCAATGCGGTCAATAATCGTCGAGTCGTTGCACGACACCGTCACGAAGTTCTCCCACTTACCCGTCACCACAATACTCACGCCCATACGACGTATTTCGTCCACATAACGACGACACACGGGCAAGTCGGTGGAATCCACCTCCAGCCGCTGGCGCCGTCTGCGCTCCAAGGCCTTCTCGGACAGAAACTCTTCAGGACGCTGCAAGGAATACTCCGTGGCAGCCTTGTCTTTCAGGCAGATGCGATACTTCAAAGTGTCCTGCTGTGCTTGGGCGCTCAATGCGCCCAATGCAAACATTATTCCGATAACAATTTGTCTCATATTTTTCGTTCTTCATTCTTCATTTACATACATTCCGATTCCCCTTTGCGAAGCGATAAACGCTCCACCCACCACGCGACGGCCGATGTAGAACACCGCCGACTGACCGGGTGCAATGGCCGACGCTTCTTCGAG
Organism: uncultured Bacteroides sp.; assembly: GCA_944319875.1. Lineage (GTDB taxonomy): Bacteria > Bacteroidota > Bacteroidia > Bacteroidales > Bacteroidaceae > Bacteroides. The sequence continues at coordinate 36,288 of CALUFR010000069.1, read as the reverse complement.
GAAATGAACTAACAGACGTCCGTCTTCCAGCCGGCGAACCTTGCAAGGTATCGGACGACTGCGGTATCGGATGCGGACCGTCAGGTTCGGCGAAACAAAAGCCTCGTCTTCGCCAAGGAAAGTGTCTTGTTCCGCGAGCATATAGTGCGTCTTCAACTGTTCGGCATCGCCCAGCATCACCGTATTCTTCTGCGGATTGATTTTCAGCACGTATGCAGGCTTGCCAAGGGCTATTTCCAATCCCTTACGCTGCCCGATGGTGTAATAGGGAAAACCCTTGTGTTCACCCAGCTTCACGCCCTCGGCATTCACAAACCAGCCTTTTCCCACCTCTTTGTCTATCTCGGGACAATGTTCGCGCAGGAAATCGCGATAGTCGCCCTTGATGAAGCAGACTTCCATGCTTTCGCCCTCATCGGCCTTCAGCGTATAACCCTTCTCACGCAGATAGTCGCGCACCTTCAACTTGGTGTATTCACCTAAAGGAAAGAGGCAACGCCGCAACACCTCCTGCCCCAGTCGCCACAGGAAGTATGACTGATCTTTTTTATCATCATCGCCCGCCACGATATAAAGCTTTCCGTCCTGTTCTTCGATGCGCGTATAGTGGCCTGTGGCGATATAGGCACACCCCAAACGGTCTGCCCACTCCGTCAGGATGCGGAACTTAAACAATGGGTTGCACATCACGCAGGGGTTGGGCGTGCGCCCCGCACGGTATTCGTCAATGAATAATTGCACGATGGTGCGCCGGAAACCTTCACGCTCATCGGCCACATGGTATTCGATGCCCATGCTTTCGGCCAACCGACGGGCTTCCACCGGCTCTTCGCCCCAAACCCACATGGTCAGACCGACAATCTCATACCCCTGTTCCTTCAACATCAGACACGTGGCAGTACTGTCTATACCTCCACTCATGCCCACCAAAACTCTCTTTTCAGGTCTGTTCATAAACTATTAGTTCTACTATTGGATGACAAAGGTACTGTTTTTTGCCTATTCTTCCGCATGTCCCGTTCACAAAATGACGGTTCATTCACCTATCCGTATTGCGACGACAAAAGTATGGTAAACGGAGACGTGACAGGATGCAGATGTTTTAATGTCGGGATGCAAATGTTTTAATGCCGGAATGCAGGCGTTTTAATGTCAGGATGCAGAATCTCCGGAAGGAATGTCTATAAAGAAAAAAGGGAAGTCTCACGACTTCCACAATTTTTCTAACCTTAAATCTAAATCTCTATGAAAAAAACGTGCGACAAAAGTAGTAAATATTCTTATAGTTCGTATTTGTCAGGGCTTTAATTTTTGCAAAAACGAAGCAAATCCGCATAAATGGGATTCTGATTGAGCAGTTCGGGAACACCTATGATAAACATCTGCATACGAGCCCTGGTCAAAACCACATTCAACTTCCGGTCAATCCACACTCCCTTCTCTTCTGTCAAGTTGGACAAGAACTTCAGCTGATAGGCACGGTTCACACAAAAGGAATAAATAATAACATCCCGCTCACTCCCCTGAAAGCGCTCCACCGTATCGACTACCACCTCGTTCAAGGCAGGAATGTGCAGCGCGGCAAGTTCCGCTTTAATCAAGGCTATCTGGCTTCGGTAAGGTGTAATGATACCTAAGGTTCGACTCGGATCGAAAACGGAACAAGCTGTATATTGCATATAGACAGCCTCACTCAAAGCCGCAGCTATCTTTGCCTCTGACAAATTCATCTTGACTGATTTTTGGATAACATCTGCTTCAGAGGGCAGAAAAGCCAAGCGCTTAGTCAACACAGAAGCCAAAGGATGGTCACGCAAACAAGAAGCCAACTCCAGTTTTCCCCGTTGATGATCAAGCCCGAGCACCTCCAACAGCCCCCCATAAAAAGCACGATTGGGAAACTGTGCCACATCTTCGTTCATACGTCCCTGGCGACACAGCATGTCATAACAACGACTTGCATTCCTGCCTTTCTCATCATCACCCAGAGACGTCAGATGACGATAAAGACGTTCGAACAAGGAGTCTCGCAAGTTGTATAAACCCAATCGGCGCAACTCCTCGTCATGCACTTCCGAATGCGCCGGAGCTTGCTGGACAACAGCAGGTAATTGTTTGTGGTCACCTATCAGTATGAACTTGCCAATCGCATCCTCCCCCGATGAACTTCGTGCGCAAAGCAATCCCAGCAACTGAGGCTCCAATATCTGGGTGGCTTCATCCACCAAGGCCACATCGAAACGCTTCAAACGAAACAAATCGGTTTTGGCCGAAAGCGTGGCCACCGTCCCCACAAATACTCTGCATCGCATGATACGCTCCTGCACCTCGCGACGGTTGGCACAATCCTCCAACACATTTTCAATCAGATGAGGACGATAAGTTTCTTCACACGACAATTCGCTGCCGAAACGAATATAATCAATCTCCGGCGTAATAGCCGACAAAGCCTTGCATATTTCATCAACTGCCCGGTTCGTGTACGAAAGGAGCAGTATCTGCTTACTCTCCGCATAAAAGGCTTCTACCATCCCCCGCAGAGCATGCGAAGTTTTTCCTGTCCCGGGCGGTCCCACCAGTAAAAAATAATCGCGAGCTGCCTTCGCTTTCAAAATGATGCGCTCAAAGTCGCCTGCCGCCGCATCAATTTGCCCGACAGCCTCTTCGTCAAAGACCGGTTCACGGCGTCCCAGCAACAAGTCACGGCGCTCTTTTGTGGCAGAGAGGAAGAGCGAAAGTCCTTGATACATATTACGGAAAGAAGTATCCATGTAATCGTGCTCCACGGCATAGCGACTATCGTTTGGCAACACACCTGCATTCCGTTGAGAAGCACGCAGGCGAAGGCGAAGCGTTTGTCCGGAGATATACTCCACATTGCCCTTAAACACCATGCGGTTCGTCACATTGTCCTGCTCCGAATTACGTTCATAAAATAGCACGGCATCGCCTATGCGGAAGTTGGCCAACGCATCTTCCTCGCCTCCTCGGCGGATCAGTTGCAAATAAGGCTTATGAGTGTCGGCTGCATGATTGTCCTGAATGGTCAGGTCATAGAGAATTTCGCCCGCCTCGCACTTCTCGCCAAGAGTGGAAAGCCACAAAGAGGCAGCTCCCGTGCGGCTCAGTGCATCCACGTCGCCCGATTTCGAAGTATAAAGTTCCTTTGTAATAAAGTTATAGAGCGTATAGAAATATGTTTTCTCCAACGGTGACAATGCGGACAATTTCTCTCCCAGGCAGCGGATAGGCGGACAGAGGTAATCGCGCCAAAATCTACTGTCCAACTTACGCTCGTTCAAGACAACAGGTTGCAAATCCTTAAATTTGCAGCTTGTATATTCGACACTGTTTCTCAACTGAATGCCATACTCTGCCTCAACGATGCGATTGCGTACATTCATGATCCTGCGAACCATGGCCCACGACGGACGGGCAGGATAAAGCAAAGGATAGCGTGTATAGAACAAGTAAGCTTTCACCCGCCGGTGGTCCATTCCCATCGCATACTCCAACACAGCCTGGTAAAGCAGCATCTGTACGCGGTTATTCTCCTTAGGTTCTACCTTACCACGGATAGCATATTCGTCAGCCCTGCCCGACTTCATCTCAATAAACGCGCTCATATCCCGCTGCATATAGTCCAGACGACCTTGCAACCCCAGCGCCTCGCAGATATACGAAGGCTCCAGTACGGCATCGTTCTTGTCAAGTCCATAACCGGGGGCAGGAAAGGTTTCAATCACCGTCCGGCGAATGTTCTCAAAGTGCAACCGACAGTCGGCAAAGAACCGTCTTTCCTTCTCCGCATCTCGTAATTCCTCGCAGGTGGCCAGTTCTAACGGATAGACCCGGAAAGCTTTCTTCATACAAGCAACGTAGTCGGGCTCGTCCTTCGCGTATATCCATTCGTCCAAAAAAAGATTGGCAATGTTACCCAGCAGTAACGGACATGTATTGTCCGACGGCTGAAAGCGGGCCAAAATATAGTTGGCAGGATGATGTCCATAATCCTTAAAACATTCAGCCAGCGAACTGATGTCTATCAGATAGTCGGGCTCCAAAATAATAAACGAAGGTGTGAGTAGTCCTTCCTCGTCCACGACCACGTCCAACAGGTTGATTTGCGCATGTCGCCACAGCAATTCACAGGTATCCTTGAACTCTTCATTCACACCGGGCACATTGTAGCGCACCTTGAGCCATCCATCCGCAAGTGTATCAAGTGGTTGCACATACAGATAGGTGGCGTCGGCATACTGAAAACATACACGCATACGCTTCACGCGAGGCTCCATAGGCTTCACCACATAAGTGGCGTCAGCATACGGCAGAAGACGGTAAAGGGCATCAGGAATCTCCTCGTGCGTCAGGAGTTTAATGAAGAAAGCCAGCGTCTTCACGTCACATAACAGTTCTTCGCGCACAGGTATCTGCTCGTGATTGAGTACGCGATTGGACCTCAGACGAAAGGTATGTAAACGGTTTTGCTCTGCAACAGAAAGACCGACCTTCGTCGCCACATAACTGATACGGGCGGAAAGATCGGTCATCTGCAAATTTCCGTCGGCCATTTGCGTGCGGCACAGTTGCTCCAACAACTCGCGTAGTTGCCTATAAGCCACTTCCAAAGACAAGTCGTCCTTACACGCATCCAGCAATCGGCCATAATATTCCTTCACTTCAGATTCACGACACATCGCTATCCGCCTCTACTTTATCCTTTATCATCAGAATACTTAGCTCGTACAACAAATATAAAGGAATAGCCACTACGCTCAACGTGAAAGGATCTCCCGTAGGCGTAATGATGGCCGCCACAATGACTATGAGAACCGCTGCATGACGACGATATTTACGCAACATCCGCTTATGCACAATGCCCAACAGAGAAAGCAGCCAAGTCACCAATGGTAGTTCAAAAGCCGCTCCCATGCAGAGAATCAGCATCATAAAATTGTTAATGTAAGAATTCAGCGAAATCTGATTCTCGATGAGCGAGCTGAGTTGATAGGTGGACAGAAAACGAAGCGTCAGCGGATAAACCATGAAATACCCCAGCAATACGCCTACAAAAAACATCACCGTTCCTATCAACAAAGCCTTGCGAACACCGCGCATCTCGTTGATATAGAGAGCGGGGCTGACAAAACGCCAAACTTCGTAAAACAGATAAGGAGCCGCTGTCACCACCGACATCCAGAAGGCGGTGGACATGTGTATCAGGAAAGGAGCCGCCAAATTGATATTGACCAGCTTCACGTGAAAATCCTGCGTGAAGAATTCACCCTCCAGGTGCAAGCGCTCACCAATGTAGCGCAGCAGGTCATAGAAGATGAAGTCGTTGTTGCAAGGAGCCAACACCACTTTGTCAAACAGGTAGGGCATGGTCGCAAAGTAGACCACGCCCAACACAAGCCACACGCTCAGCACCCTGATGAGTACCTTACGCAGTTCGTCCAAATGTTCCCAAAAAGTCAGCTCCTTACTGTCCGACATGACTCAGGTCTTTTTTTTCCTTAGCCGGTTCTTCGAGATCGTCTTTGGCCTTGTTGATTTCTTCCTTGGCTTCATTCACGCCTTCCTTGAAACTCTTCACTCCTTTACCCAAACCCTTCATCAGTTCAGGGATTTTCTTACCGCCGAATAGCAGCAGGATAATAACTGCAATGATAATCCACTCCGACCCGCTGGGCAGGAAGCTCAATAAAAGTAAGTTTGTCATGATTCTTCTTTACTATATAATTAATTTGGGACAAAGATAGGAAAAGGTAGAAAAAGTACCAAATTCATCATCCATTGTTTTTTCAATCTTGATAATACACTCGCTTGACACGCGTAGAAACACTTGTCAGTACCTCGTAAGGGATGGTTTCAAGCACGTCAGAAAGGACTGTCACAGGCAGGTGGTCGCCGAATATCTCCACCGTATCACCCTCCTTACAATCAATGTCCGTCACGTCTATCATACATACGTCCATGCAAATATTACCCACGTAAGGTGCCCGATGCCCGTTCACCAGACAGTAGGCATGACCGTTGCCCAGACGCCGATTCAAACCGTCGGCATAACCGATGGGCAGGGCGGCAATGCGCGAGGGACGCTCCAGATGTCCCTTACGGCTGTAGCCCACGGTATCCTCCTGCGGCACATCGTGTATCTGCAAAATCGTAGTTTTCAATGTACTTACGTTGTTCAATATCGAGTTATCAATCGGGCTGATGCCATAAAGTCCCAATCCCAGTCGTACCATGTCGAACTGTGCTCCGGGGAAGCGCTCAATACCTGCCGAATTACAGATATGGCGCAAGATCTTGTGAGGGAAAGCATCCTGAAGCACCTTTGCCGCAGCCTCAAACGTTTCGATCTGCCGCCGCGTAAAGCTGTCGAAGCGCTGGGAGTCACTGCCCACCAAATGGGAGAAGACCGAACGCACCAGTACGGCATTCTGTCCTTGCAGGCGTTTCACCAGCTCCGACATTTCTTCCGGTGCAAAACCCAGGCGATGCATGCCCGTATCCAGCTTTATATGAATGGGGAAGTGTGTAATGCCTTCCTTTTCCGCTTCCTTGATGAGAGCCTCCAGCAAATGGAAGCTATAGACCTCGGGCTCCAGCCTGTAATCGAACATCGTCTTGAAAGCCGTCATTTCGGGGTTCATGATGAGGATGTTGGCCGTAATGCCCGCCTTTCTCAATTCCGAACCCTCATCGGCCACAGCCACAGCCAGATAATCCACATGCCTCTCCTGCAATGTCTTGGCTATTTCGTAGGAGCCGGCTCCATAGGCCGAAGCTTTTACCATACATACCATTTTAGTTTCCGGCTTCAACTTGCTACGATAATAGTTCAGATTGGCCACCATTGCACCAAGATTCACCTCCAGAATGGTTTCGTGCACTTTCTTTTCGAGGTTCTCGCTCAAGACATCGAAACCGAACCTGCGCGCCCCCTTTATCAAGATTAACTCCTTTTCCAACTTCAATTCACCTCGGGCAATGGCGTGAAGCAATGCCTTTGTATCGGGGTAAAAAGCTTTTTCGACACTAAAGCAGGAAACACACGATGAGATACTTGGTCCCACACCGATGATGCGCTCCACACCACGGCTGTTCATTAGCTGAGCCACGCGCCTGTACAGAGTCGACGCATTTTGACCGGTCTCCAAGATATCAGACAGGATAAGCGTACGTTTCAATCCATTAGTCTGCGAACGCCGATACTGAAAATCGAGAGCAATGTCCAACGATCCCAAATCACTATTATAACTATCATTTATGAGCAAGCAGCCATTTTTGCCTTCCTTCACCTCCAGACGCATGGCCACAGGCTCCAACCGTGCCATCCGTTCCTTGATTTTCTGCGGTGGAAGCATCAGGTAGAGGCAGGCAGCCAAACAGTTCAGGGAGTTTTCAATGGACGCGTCGTCAATGAAAGGTAGTGTAAACTGGTTGTCCATGTCCAGATAGCGATAGGCTATCAGCGTACAGTCGTCTTTCTTCTCTACTTTTGAAATAAAAAGCGGTCTTTCGGGGTCCTTGCGGCTCCAAGCTATCTCGCGCGCTGAAAGCAATGACTTAGCCACACAGCTGCAGATAAACTCGTCATCGCAGTTATAAATCAGCACATCGCAGTTCTTGAAGAGCGTCAGCTTCTCCATACACTTCTCTTGCAACGAATAGAAGTTTTCTTGATGAGCGCCTCCGATATTGGTCAAGATGCCAATGGTCGGCTTAACGATAGCTTCCAAAGCACGCATCTCGCCCGGTTCGGAGATACCAACCTCGAAAATGCCCAGCTCATCGTCCATTCCCATCTGCCAGACAGACAGGGGTACGCCTATCTGAGAATTATAGCTGCGCGGCGAACGCACAATGCGCCGGTCTTCGCCCAAAAGCTGATGGAGCCATTCCTTTACTACTGTCTTTCCGTTACTACCCGTGATGCCCACCACAGGTATGCTGAACTGCGCCCTGTGTAACTCCGCCAGCTTCTGCAAGGCTGTCAAGGGTGAGGGTACAAGGAGGAAATTTAATTGAGGATAAAGTATGGAAACTTGGCTTCCGAATGAAGACTTTTCACCGTCCACCGGCAATTCTCCATTTTTCATTATTAGTTCCTCTTGCTTATAGTCTTCCTCGCTTACCACAAAGCACCGCACACCCCGTTCAATGAGTTCGGGTATATAATTGGCCCCCGTATTGCGCTTGGTAGGAAGGGCAAAAAACAAGGTCTCTTCAGGGAAATTCAACGAACGGCTGTCCGTCAGCAGCCAGTCAATGGTAGCCGGAGCCTCACCTATGCGCCGGGCACTTATCATTTCTGTTATCTGTTCAATCGAATACGACATGTCATTCTTTCTTTTTCGAAGTCTAAGTACGGGTATTTTTCGTTAAGTCGGTCGATTTTTAACAATATTTGTTCTAAAAAACTTTTATAGTTCTCTGAGTCAACTCGGAAGGGTTTGTGCGCCAAACTCTTGCGAATGGCGTCGCATTCATCCGCTGTCCGTCGCGCCTCGTCCGTCAGGCAGACATCGCAGAAACGCTGCCACACATAGTCTATTGCCACGTCCGAGGGGTGCACCATATCGGCCGCATAAAAGCGATAGTCGCGTAGTTCATCCATCAACAACTCATAAGCGGGAAAATAATCCACAACACCGGGCATCTTCTCTATCAATTTATCAGCGGCTAACAGTAGGGTGCCCTTGCTCAGCTGGTTGGCATGCAACCCATCACGCAAGTGACGGATGGGACTCACGGTCAGTAGTACCCTCAGTCGCGGGTTCATTGTCCTCAGCTGCCTGATGAGATCGTTCCAGTCGTCCACCACCTCTTCCACCGTCAGCCGCCGGCGCCGGAAGCAACGTTCGGGTCTCTTGTGACAGTTGCCCACAACACGACCCGTCTGCGCGTCCTCGTATACCCAAGCCGTGCCCCACGTTGCCACCAGCACATCCAGTTTTCCCAACTCCGCCCGCAGATTCTCCAGCCGCATATTAATATGCGCCAAGGCCTCTTCGACCGTCGGCGCGGAGAAATCGCCATGATGCATCGGACTATGCCACAAACCGCCATAATTATGCAAATCCTCCTTCTCATAGTTCTTCCCCGCCATCGCCTCACGCAGAGCGGCCGAGACGGACAGCGGATTGTAGAGGATTCCATAAGGGTTGACGTCGCAAGTAAACTTAGCTTCCTGCAACCTCACACCGATATGAGTGGCGAAACAAGAACCCATCAGCAGAAGATGATCGCGCTGTGACAATCGCGGCAATCCTACAGGCATTTCGACGGTAGTGTAAAATCGGTTCATGGCAATGAGTTTTTTAAGACAAGTGCAAAGATAAGGCAAATTTCCCCAATCCTGCACAACACGGAAGTGAAAGCGTCGTTTTCTTCATTCAGACAGTAGAAAGTCAATGCACAGGGCATACACACCAAAGCCATCATTGTTTTTCCGCAAAATATTTCCTACATCCGATTTCTTTTTGTTACTTTTGCAATCTTAACAAGAAAACTGATGAATACGAACCAAACTACATACAGCTTACTAAACGGCATTGCCACTCCCGACGACCTGCGGAAACTGAAGGTCGAACAACTGCCCGAGGTATGCAAGGAACTCAGGCAGGACATCATCGAGGAAGTATCGCGCAACCCCGGGCACTTCGCCGCCAGCTTGGGTACCGTGGAGCTGACCGTCGCCCTACACTATATTTATAATACGCCCTACGACCGCATCGTTTGGGACGTGGGACATCAGGCCTACGGACACAAAATCCTGACAGGCAGACGGGAAGCCTTTTCCACCAATCGCCGCTTCAAGGGCATCAGGCCTTTCCCCTCGCCCGATGAAAGCGAATACGACACCTTTGCCTGCGGACATGCATCAAACTCTATCTCGGCCGCACTGGGCATGTGTGTGGCCGCCATGCGCCGAGGGGAAAAAGACCGACACGTAGTGGCTGTCATTGGTGACGGAAGCATGAGCGGAGGACTGGCCTTTGAGGGGCTGAACAATGCCTCCTCCACCCCCAACAATTTGCTTATCATCCTGAACGATAATGACATGTCCATCGACAGGAGCGTAGGTGGCATGAAGCAGTACCTCTTCAACCTGACAACCAGCAACCGTTACAACCAGCTGAGGTTCAAGATGTCACGCCTGCTCTTCAAAATGGGCATCCTGAACGAAGAACGGCGCAAAGCCCTCATCCGTTTTGCTAACAGCGTGAAGTCCATGGCCGCCCAACAGCAGAACATCTTCGAAGGGATGAATATCCGCTATTTTGGTCCTATCGACGGACATGACGTAAAGAACTTGGCCCGCGTACTGCACGACATCAAAGACCTGCAAGGTCCCAAAATACTGCATCTACACACCACTAAGGGGAAAGGTTTCGAGCCTGCCGAGAAAGATCCCGGTGCATGGCACGCACCGGGCAAGTTCAATCCCGACACGGGCGAACGCATTTTGGCAGACGCGAGCCACCTGCCTCCTTTATATCAAGATGTATTCGGCGAGACACTTGTGGAACTGGCCCGGCAGAACCCGCGCATTGTAGGAGTGACACCCGCCATGCCTACCGGCTGCTCCATGAACAAGCTGATGGAGGCCATGCCCGACCGCGCTTTTGACGTAGGTATTGCCGAAGGCCATGCAGCCACCTTTTCGGGAGGAATGGCCAAAGAAGGACTACAACCCTTCTGCAACATTTACTCGAGCTTCATGCAACGAGCCTACGATAATGTGATACATGACATCGCCCTGCTACGCCTGCCCGTGGTGCTCTGCTTGGATCGCGCGGGGTTAGTGGGCGAAGACGGGCCGACCCACCATGGCGTCTTCGACCTGGCCTACTTCCGTCCCATCCCCAACCTGACCATCGCTTCTCCGCTGGACGAGCACGAACTGCGCCGTCTGATGTACACTGCCCAACTGTCCGGTAAGGGTTCCTTCGTCATCCGCTATCCACGCGGCAGAGGCGTGCTTTTAGACTGGCGTTGTCCATTAGAAGAAATACCCGTAGGTAAAGGACGCAAACTTAAAGATGGGAAAGATATAGCTGTCATCACCCTAGGCCCTATCGGGCACGTAGCCGCACGTGCCATCGCACGTGCGGAGAAAGAGCAAGGCATATCCATTGCCCACTACGATCTGCGCTTCCTGAAACCACTGGACGAAGAGATGCTCCACGAAATAGGCCGCCAATTCAGCCGCATTGTCACCGTAGAAGACGGCGTCGTAAGCGGAGGCATGGGCAGCGCTGTACTGGAATTCATGTCCGACCATGGCTATAAGCCCTCCGTGCGACGCGTCGGAGTTCCCGATGAATTCATCGAGCATGGCACCGTAGCTGAGCTATACCACCTTTGTGGTATGGACGAAGAAGGCATCTGCCGCCAAATCATCCAAGTGAATCATGAATGAAACAACGACTAAATTGACTATAACATGAAGATTATCATTGCCGGCGCCGGAGCGGTAGGCACACATTTGGCCAAACTCCTTTCGCGCGAGAAACAAGACATCATCCTGATGGATGAGGATGAAGAAAGATTGAATGCTTTCGGATCGAATTTCGACCTGATGGCACTCAACGACTCGCCCACATCCATTTCCGGCCTGAGAGAAGCAGGCGTGGAAGACGCTGACCTGTTCATAGCCGTCACTCCTGATGAAAGCCGCAATGTGACCGCCTGCCTGCTGGCGGCCAATCTGGGCGCACAAAAGACTGTTGCCCGTATTGACAATTACGAATATCTGCTGCCCAAAAACAAAGAATTCTTCCAAAAGCTGGGTGTCCATTCGCTCATCTACCCCGAAATGCTGGCCGCCAAGGAAATTGTAGCCTCCATCCGCATGAGCTGGGTGCGCCAGTGGTGGGAATTCTGCGGAGGTGCCCTGATATTGATAGGCACCAAGATGCGCGAAAAAGCCGAGATACTGAACATCCCCCTGCACCAGTTGGGAGGCCCCGGCCTGCCCTACCACATCGTAGCCATCAAGCGAGACAACGAGACGCTGATCCCGCGAGGCGACGATGTCATCAAGCTGCACGATATCGTCTATTTCACCACCACGCGCAAGTACATCCCCTATGTACGCAAGGTGTCAGGCAAAGAAGACTATCCAGACGCACGAAACGTGATGATCATGGGCGGAAGCCGCATTGCCGCACGCACAGCGCAATACATTCCCGACTACATGCAACTGAAAATCATCGACAACGACCTGAACCGATGCAATCGCCTGAGCGAGATACTGGATGATCGCATCATGATTATCAACGGTGACGGACGCGACATGGACTTGCTGGTAGAAGAAGGACTGAAAAACACGGAAGCTTTCGTGGCCTTGACGGGAAATTCGGAGACAAATATCCTGGCCTGCCTGGCCGCCAAGAGAATGGGAGTGAGAAAGACCGTGGCCGAAGTGGAGAACATCGATTACATCGGCATGGCCGAAAGCCTGGACATCGGCACCGTCATCAACAAGAAGATGATCGCCGCCAGTCATATCTACCAAATGATGCTGGACGCAGATGTCAGCAACGTGAAATGCCTGACCGTGGCCAATGCCGACGTAGCAGAGTTTACGGTGAAGGCAGGGTCGAAGATAACCAAACATCCCGTGAAAGATCTGGGACTTCCCAAAGGAGTAACCATCGGAGGCCTGATCCGCCAAGGAGAAGGCGTCGTAGTAACCGGTAACACATTAATCCAACCCGGAGATCATGTGGTCGTATTTTGCCTGAGCATGATGATTAAAAAGATAGAGAATTACTTTAGTTAAGTTTGACATAGGATAAAAAGTGTAAAAAACACAACTATTTGTTATCCGGAGATTACAATCGGATGAAATACTTATTGTAATTTTGCACGCTGAAAAAAGGGAAAAACGTTTCCCTATAACAAAAATACATTCTAAAATCTTATCAGGTTTATGAACTTTACTCTCTTAGTGACCGTCGTGTTGACGGCAGTTCTTTTTGTTGGCGTAGTAGTCGTGCTATCCAATCTGATAGCGCCCCACTCGTACAACCCTCAAAAGATGGAGCCTTATGAATGCGGTATTCCCACAAGAGGACGCTCATGGATGCAGTTCCGCGTGGGTTATTACTTGTTCGCCATCCTGTTCCTGATGTTTGAAGTAGAAACCGTATTCCTCTTCCCATGGGCCGTGGTAACCCGCCAGTTGGGCGTAAGCGGTTTGCTGGGCGTGGGATTCTTTTTATTCATCTTAATTCTGGGCTTGGCATACGCCTGGAGGAAAGGAGCGTTGGAATGGAAATAAAAAAAAGGGCAAAAATCAAGTCCATCCCATACGAAGAATTTCAGGATAATGAAACATTAGAGAAGCTGGTCGCCCAGATGAACGAGGGGCGGACCAATGTTGTGTTAGCCAGTTTGGACGAACTGATTGACTGGGGACGGAGCAACTCACTCTGGCCTTTGACGTTTGCCACCAGTTGCTGCGGTATCGAGTTTATGGCCGTATGCGCCGCCCGCTATGACATCGCCCGCTTTGGTTTCGAGGTAACCCGCAACAGCCCCCGACAGGCAGACGTTATCTTGGTAAGCGGCACCATCACAAACAAGATGGCTCCGGTACTGAAGCGCTTGTACGACCAGATGGCCGACCCGAAATACGTAGTCGCCGTAGGCGGTTGCGCCGTCAGCGGAGGTCCCTTCCGGAAATCCTACCACGTAGTACAAGGTGTTGATCAGATTATCCCCGTGGACGTATATGTGCCGGGCTGCCCGCCAAGGCCGGAAGCGTTCTTATACGGCATGATGCAATTGCAACGCAAAGTAAAAATGGAAAAGTTCTTCGGTGGCATCAACCGGAGAAAGAAAGAGACTCCAACCGAAGGACAACAACATGAGTAATATGGAACAAACACCTCTTTATATAGAGTCGGGCAAATTGCACGAACAGATGCTAAGCCTGCGCGACGAACGACACATGGACTTCCTGGAAAGCCTGACGGGCATGGACTGGGGAGAACGAAAAGAAGACGATGCGGCCGACGCAATCAGAGGATTGGGCGTAGTCTACCATCTGGAATCAAGCTCCACCGGAGAGCGGATGGTCATAAAGACATCCACCGAAAACCGCACCAAGCCCGAACTTCCGACGGTCACCGACATCTGGTGTGGTGCCGAACTGCCTGAGCGTGAAGTGTACGACTTCTTCGGCATCGAATTCATCGGTCATCCGGACATGCGCCGCCTTTTCCTCCGCAATGACTGGGTCGGGTTTCCGCTTCGCAAAGACGACGATCCCGCGAAAGAAAACCCTCTGCGCATGGACAACGAGCCTACCGTAGACACCACCCGCGAATATGGAGTAAAAGAAGATGGCACCACATCCGAAACGGAAGAAACCTTGTTCGGTGATGAAGAATACGTGGTGAACATCGGGCCTCAGCATCCGGCCACGCACGGTGTTTTGCGTTTCCGCGTTTCGTTGGAAGGTGAGAACATCAAGAAGATAGACGTGAACTGCGGCTATATCCACCGAGGAATCGAGAAGATGAATGAAAGCCTGACTTACCCGCAAACCTTGGCTTTGACTGACCGCCTGGATTACTTGGGCGCCATGCAAAACCGCCATGCGCTCTGCATGTGCATCGAAAAGGCGATGGGCGTGGAAGTGAGCGAGCGTGTGCAATACATCCGCACCATCATGGACGAATTGCAACGTATTGACTCACATATTCTTTTCTTCTCTTGCCTGTGCCAGGACTTGGGAGCGACTACGGCTTTCCTCTATGGTTTCCGCGACCGTGAAAAGGTGCTTGATATCTTTGAAGAAACTTGTGGAGGCCGCCTGATATTGAACTACAACACCATCGGAGGCGTGCAGGCGGACATTCACCCCAACTTTGTGAAGCGGGTAAAGGAATTCATTCCCTATATGCGTCACAACCTGCAAGAGTATTACGATGTATTTATCAATAACGTCATCGCCCAAAACCGTCTGAAAGGCGTAGGCATACTGACCCGCGAACAGGCTATCGCTTTTGGAGCAACGGGAGGCACAGGACGTGCCAGCGGATGGGCTTGTGACGTACGCAAACGCATGCCTTACGGTGTATATGATAAAGTGGACTTTAAGGAAATCGTCCGCACGGAAGGCGACTGCTTTGCACGCTTGCTGGTTCGTATGGATGAAATAGAAGAGAGTCTGCATATCATCGAACAACTGATAGACAACATTCCCGAAGGAGCTTACCAGGAGAAGATGAAACCCATCATCCGCGTGCCGGAAGGAAGCTGGTACAGTGCCGTGGAAGGCAGTCGTGGCGAGTTTGGCGTTTACCTGGAGAGCCGGGGAGACAAGACCCCCTACCGCCTGCACTATCGTGCCACGGGATTGCCGTTGGTGGGCGTGATAGACACCATCACCCGCGGTGCCAAGATTGCGGACTTGATAGCCATCGGCGGTACACTGGACTATGTGGTGCCTGACATCGACCGATGAGATTGTACTTTGTAAAATGGTAAATAGTAAATGACAATATGTTAGATTTTAGTATTGTAACAAACTGGATACACACGATGCTGACATCGGTGATGCCCGAAGGCTTGGCGGTGTTCATCGAATGTGTCGTGATAGGTGTATGCATCGTGCTGATGTACGCGTTGCTGGCCATCGTGCTTATCTATATGGAGCGTAAGGTGTGCGGCTTCTTCCAGTGCCGCTTAGGCCCGATGCGTGTAGGACCTTACGGAACCATACAGGTGATATGCGACGTACTGAAGATGCTGACCAAAGAAATCTTCACGCCCAAAGGCGTTGACAAGCTGCTCTATAACTTGGCACCTTACATGGTGTTGCTGGCTTCGTTCCTCACGTTTGCCTGCCTGCCTATGAACAAGGGGCTGGAAGTGCTGGACTTCAACGTAGGCATCTTCTTCCTGCTTGCCGCGTCAAGTATCGGTGTAGTAGGCATCCTGTTGGCGGGATGGAGTTCCAACAACAAGTTTTCACTGATAGGTGCCATGCGAAGCGGCGCGCAAATCATCAGTTATGAGTTATCCGTAGGACTTAGCATCCTGACAATGGTCGTACTGGCCGGAACGATGCAGATTTCGCAGATTGTAGAAGGACAAACCGACGGTTGGCTCATTTTCAAAGGGCATATTCCCGCCGTGATAGCTTTCATCGTTTACCTGATAGCTGGTAACGCCGAATGTAACCGCGGTCCTTTCGACTTGCCGGAAGCCGAGAGTGAATTGACGGCCGGATATCACACCGAATACAGCGGTATGCACTTCGGCTTCTTCTACCTGGCGGAATACCTGAACCTCTTCATCGTGTCGGCCATTGCCGCTACGGTGTTCTTGGGCGGATGGATGCCGCTGCACATTCCCGGATTGGACGGCTTCAACATGGTGATGGACTACATCCCCGGTTTCGTATGGTTCTTTGCCAAAGCTTTCTTCATTGTATTTTTGTTGATGTGGATGCGCTGGACGTTCCCCCGTCTTCGTATTGACCATATCGTGAAACTGGAATGGAAATACCTGATGCCTATTTCGCTGGCCAACCTCCTGTTAATGGCTGTATGCGTAGCGTTAGGATGGCACTTCTAAATATGAATGAAGAATTTAAATCGTAAATTGTAAATGGAAGAAAAACAATCATCTTATATAGGAAAACTCGGTAAGGCAGTGGCCAGTTTGGCAACAGGTCTGAAGACGACCATGCGCGAATATTTCACGCCTAAGATTACCGAGCAATACCCTGAGAACCGCAAGACGCTGACGATGTTCGACCGCTTCCGGGGTACATTGGTAATGCCCCACAACGAGCAGAACGAGCATAAATGCGTGGCTTGCGGACTGTGCCAGATGGCTTGTCCCAACGACAGCATTCACGTGGTGAGCGAAACCGTCACGACCGAGGACGGGAAAAAGAAAAAAGTATTGGCACGCTATGAGTATAACCTGGCTTCGTGCATGTTCTGCCAACTGTGTGTCAACGCTTGCCCGCATGGAGCCATCACGTTCGACCAAGACTTTGAACATGCCGTATTCGACCGCTCCAAACTGCTCCTGACATTGAACCGTCCGGGCAGTCATGTGGAAGAGAAGAAGAAACCTGTAGTTAACGAACAAAACGCTTAAACGATATGGAAATAACTCTTGAAACTGTAGTATTTTTCTTTTTGGCGGCCTTCATCGCCGTGTTCTCCGTGCTGACGGTGACCACGCGGCGTATGGTGCGCGCGGCCACATGGCTGTTGTTCGTGCTTTTCGGTACGGCCGGCATCTACTTCCTGCTGGGATATACCTTCCTGGGGGCCGTACAGATTATGGTTTATGCAGGCGGCATCGTGGTGCTCTATGTATTCTCCATCCTGTTGGTGAGCGGCGAGGGCGATCGCGTCTCCAAGCTGAAACGCAGTCGGTTGGTGGCCGGACTGGGCACGGTCTTGGCAGGTGCCGTCATTGTGTTGTTCATCACGCTGAAACACAAATTCCTGGCTCCGGTGGACGTAAAACCTTTAGAGGTGAACATCGAGACCATCGGCCAACACCTGCTAAGCGGTGACAAGTACGGCTACCTGTTGCCTTTCGAGGCAGTCAGCGTATTGCTGTTGGCTTGTATCGTGGGTGGTCTGCTCATTGCCCGCAAGCGATAAATTGAAATCTGAAATCTAAAATCTGAAATAGATAATGGTACACTTAGAATATTACCTGATCGTTTCGACCATCATGCTCTTTGCCGGCATCTACGGTTTCTTCATCCGCCGCAACACGCTGGGCATGCTGATTTCGGTCGAACTGATATTGAACGCCACGGACATCAACTTTGCCGTGTTCAACCGCTTTCTCTTCCCCGAAGGATTGGAGGGCTACTTCTTCTCGCTCTTCTCCATCGCCATCTCGGCGGCAGAGACGGCCATTGCCATTGCCATTATGATTAACATCTACCGCAACATCCGCAGCATACAGGTGGATAAGTTGGAAGACTTGAAATGGTAAGTAAAAAACAAAAGAAATAAAACAAGAAGATAATGGAATATACGATTCTTATCCTACTCCTTCCTTTCCTCTCCTTCCTCACGTTGGGAGTGGGAGGCAAATGGATGTCCCACCGCACGGCGGGGCTTATCGGTACGGCGGTACTGGGTGTGGTGACCGTCCTGTCGTATGTGACGGCGTTCACGTACTTCACCGCACCTCGCTTAGCCGACGGCACGTATGAGACACTGATGCCTTACAACTTCCGCTGGCTGCCGTTCACCGAGCGGCTCAGTATCGACATGGGTATCTTGCTCGACCCCATCTCGGTGGTAATGCTGATTGTCATCAGTACGGTCAGCCTGATGGTTCACATTTATTCGTTCGGCTACATGAAGGGCGAGCGCGGTTTTCAGCGTTACTACGCTTTCCTGTCGCTCTTCACCATGTCCATGCTGGGTTTGGTAGTAGCCACGAACATTTTCCAGATGTACCTGTTCTGGGAGTTGGTGGGCGTTTCGTCCTACCTGCTTATCGGCTTCTACTATACGAAGCCGGCTGCCATCGCCGCCTCCAAGAAAGCATTCATCGTGACACGTTTTGCCGACTTGGGCTTCCTCATCGGTATCCTCATTTACGGCTACTATGTGGGGACTTACACCTTTACGCCCGAATCGATGATGCTGATGAAAGGAGGGGCAATGTTGCCGTTGGCTTTGGGGCTGATGTTCATCGGTGGTGCCGGTAAAAGTGCCATGTTCCCGTTGCACATCTGGTTGCCCGACGCCATGGAAGGTCCGACACCCGTCAGTGCCTTGATCCATGCGGCGACAATGGTCGTAGCCGGTGTTTACCTGGTGGCCCGTATGTTCCCGCTATTCATTGCCTACGCTCCGGAGACGTTGCACATCGTGGCTTATGTGGGTGCCTTTACCGCTTTCTATGCCGCCAGCGTAGCTTGCGTACAGAGCGACATCAAGCGTGTGTTGGCATTCTCCACCATCTCGCAGATTGGTTTCATGATGGTCGCCTTGGGCGTCTGCACGTCAGCCGACCCGCATCACGGTGGTTTGGGTTACATGGCCGGTATGTTCCACCTGTTCACCCACGCCATGTTCAAGGCACTGCTGTTCCTCTGTGCGGGCAGCATCATCCATGCGGTACACAGCAACGAGATGTCCGCCATGGGAGGTTTGCGGAAGTATATGCCCATTACGCACTGGACCTTCCTCATCGCCTGTCTCGCCATTGCGGGCATCTGGCCTTTCAGCGGTTTCTTCTCCAAGGATGAGATTTTGGCCGCCTGCTTCCAGTTCAGTCCGGCGATGGGTTGGATTATGACCGTCATTGCGGGTATGACCGCTTTCTATATGTTCCGCCTGTACTACGGCATCTTCTGGGGTACAGAGAACAAGGAACTGCACGCTGAGCACACGCCGCACGAAAGTCCGCTCACGATGACCGTGCCGTTGATGATTTTGGCCGCCATCACCGTGGTATGCGGATGGGCGTTGCCTTTCGGCCATCTGGTTTCGTCCAATGGCCACGCCTACGACATCCACATCGACCTGACAATTGCCTGTACAAGTATTGTCGTTGCCTTGGCGGCGATTGCGCTTGCCACTTGGATTTACGCCCGCGACCGTCAGCCTGTGGCCGATGCCTTGGCTCGTCGCTTCAACGGCTTGTGGACAGCTGCTTACCACCGTTTCTATATTGACGAGGTCTATCAGTACATCACGCATCGCATCATCTTCCGGTGCATCAGCCGCCCCATCGCCTGGTGGGACCGTCACGTGGTGGACGGCTTCTTCAACTTCCTGGCATGGAGCTCGCAGGCTTCAAGCGATTCCATTCGGACGTTGCAGAGCGGCCGCGTGCAGCAATATGCGTTGGTATTCCTGCTCGGCGCATTGGCGTTGATATTGATATTGTTGTTATAATTAATCATTAATCATTGATAGTTAATACTTGACATAATGAACTTCTTATCTTTATTTGTTCTGATTCCGCTGCTGATGCTGCTGGGCCTTTGGCTGAGCCGCAACATCAGCCAGATACGCGCGGTGATGGTGACGGGTGCCTCGGCATTGGTGGCATTGTCAGTGGCGTTGACCGTGATGTATCTCAACGCGCGGAGTAACGGGGCTACGGACGAAATGCTGTTTTGCGCCGATATGGTATGGTACCCCGCACTCAACATTCATTATTCAGTCGGTGTAGACGGTATTTCAGTAGCCATGCTGTTGCTGTCATCCATCATCGTGTTTACCGGTACGTTTGCTTCTTGGCGGTTGCAGCCGCTCACCAAGGAATATTTCCTTTGGTTCACGTTCCTGTCGCTGGGCGTGTTCGGCTTCTTCATCTCCATCGACCTGTTCACCATGTTCATGTTCTATGAGGTGGCCTTGATACCGATGTACCTGCTCATCGGTGTATGGGGCAGCGGACACAAGGAATATTCCGCAATGAAGCTGACGCTGATGTTGATGGGCGGTTCCGCCTTCCTGCTGATAGGCATCCTGGGTATCTATTACGGCAGTGGCGCTACCACCATGAACCTGCTGGAGATTGCCGATCTGCACAACATCCCCATCGAGCAGCAGCGCATCTGGTTCCCGCTTACCTTTTTGGGCTTTGGTGTGTTGGGGGCTTTGTTCCCCTTCCACACATGGAGCCCCGACGGTCACGCTTCGGCACCTACGGCTGTGTCCATGCTTCATGCCGGTGTGCTGATGAAGTTGGGAGGATATGGCTGTTTCCGCATCGCCATGTACCTGATGCCGGAAGCCGCGCAGGAACTGGGATGGATCTTCATCATACTGACGGGTATCTCGGTGGTGTACGGTGCTTTCTCGGCTTGCGTACAGACCGACTTGAAATACATCAACGCCTACTCCAGCGTGAGCCACTGCGGCCTGGTGCTTTTCGCCATCCTGATGATGAACCAGACAGCTTGTACGGGTGCCGTGCTCCAGATGTTGAGTCACGGACTGATGACAGCCTTGTTCTTCGCCCTCATCGGTATGATTTATGGACGTACCCACACCCGCGACGTGCGTGAGCTGAACGGACTGATGAAGATTATGCCTTTCCTCTCCGTCTGCTACGTCATTGCCGGTCTGGCAAACTTGGGTTTGCCGGGCTTGAGCGGATTCGTGGCTGAGATGACCATCTTCAACGGTGCTTTCGAACATGCCGATACGTTCCACCGCACGTGGACCATCATCGCTACTTGCAGCATCGTCATCACCGCGGTCTATATCCTCCGCCTGGTAGGCAAGATACTTTATGGCACTTGTACGAACAAGCATCATCTAGCCTTGACTGACGCCACATGGGACGAACGCACGGCGGTTATCATCCTCATTGTCTGCGTGGCAGCTTTGGGTATGGCACCATGGTGGATTAGCGGAATGATTGGTGAGAGTGTCCTGCCTATCGTAAACTTCATTAACGGATAAAGGGAAAATAGCAATTTTCAATTATCGATTTTCAATTGTCAATTAACAAAATGGATTACAGTCAATTTCTCGTGATGAAAGAAGAGCTGTCATTGATAGCTGTCATCCTCATCCTCTTCATAGCCGACCTTTTCATGAGTCCGGACGCACACAAGCGTGACGGGCGTCCGGTGCTGAACACCATGCTGCCCGTAGCCCTGATGCTGATACATATTGTTGTCACCATCGTGCCCGGTCCGGTAGCCGAAGCCTTCGGCGGCATGTATTACAACAGCCCCATCCAGCACATCGTAAAGTCCATCCTCAGCATCGGCACACTGATTGTGTTCCTCATGGCCCATGAATGGATGCGCCGTCCGGACACAGCCGTTAAGCAAGGTGAGTTCTACTTCCTGACACTTAGTACGCTGCTGGGTATGTATTTCATGATTTCGGCCGGACACTTCCTGATGTTCTTCATCGGATTGGAAACCGCCAGCATCCCGATGGCCGCTTTGGTAGCTTTCGACAAATACCGTCACCACTCCGCCGAGGCAGGTGCCAAGTACATCTTGACCGCCTTGTTCTCCAGCGGGCTGTTGCTGTTCGGCCTTTCCCTGATATATGGTACGACTGGAACACTGTACTTTGCCGACCTGCCTGCCCGTATAGACGGAAGCGCCATCCAAATCATGGCTTTCGTATTCTTCTTTGCCGGCATGGGCTTCAAGATTTCACTGGTGCCCTTCCATCTGTGGACAGCCGACGTTTACGAAGGCGCGCCCAGCACGGTGACCGCTTACCTGAGCGTGGTTTCCAAAGGCTCGGCAGCGTTCGTGCTGATGGCCATACTCTATAAAGTATTCGCCCCGATGGTTGCCCAATGGCAGGAAGTGCTCT
Source organism: uncultured Bacteroides sp. (assembly GCA_944319875.1). Lineage (GTDB taxonomy): Bacteria > Bacteroidota > Bacteroidia > Bacteroidales > Bacteroidaceae > Bacteroides. The sequence goes on along the minus strand of CALUFR010000069.1, from coordinate 13,960 downwards.
ATTGGATTATCATTGCGTCCATTACGCTGGCCAACCTCTTTGCCCTGCGCCAAGAGAACCTGAAACGACTCATGGCTTTCAGTAGTATCTCGCAGGCCGGTTACATCATGCTGGGTGTCATCAGCGGTACGGCTCAAGGTATGACAGCTTTAGTATATTATGTACTGATTTACCTTTTCGCCAACTTAGGCGTATTTGCCGTAATTACCATTGTAGCCCTGCGTGCCCAGAAGTTCACGCTCGACGAGTACAACGGCTTCTACCGCACCAACCCCAAGCTGGCATTCATCATGACGCTCTGCTTATTCTCTTTGGCTGGTATTCCGCCGTTCGCAGGCTTCTTCTCGAAGTTCTTCATCTTCGCGGCAGCCTTCCACAGCGGTTTCCATCTGTTGGTATTCATTGCGTTAGTCAACACGGTGCTTTCACTCTACTATTACCTGCGCGTAGTGAAGGCCATGTACATCAACCCGAGCGACGAGCCTATCGCCGCCTTCCGCAGTGACAACTACACCCGTGCCAGCCTACTGATTTGCACGGCGGGCATCATCGTGCTAAGCATAGCCAGTGTAGTTTACGACTCCATCGGCCATTATTCCTTCGGAATGTAAACAGGGGATAACACCTCTAAAACAAGAAAACGGCGGGTGTGCATTCTTACAAACAAAAGAAAGAATGCACACCCGCTTCATTTATCATCTCACTCTTTATCACACCTTATTCGGACACCATTTCTCACGCCACGCTTCGTGACCACCTCACGGCACGTTCCGTTATCCCCTCACGCCCCGTGCCGTCAGGGTGTAACGAAGCACGGTGTCACGACCTAAGGAAGCACGGCCTTTGTTTGTACTCCTCAAGAGCCACTTGGGAAACGTAAAGAGCCACTTGAGCGTCGTAAAGTGCCACTTGAGAGATGTAAAGTGCCACTTGAGGATGTGAAAGAAGCTGTTTCCTCCTCCCCTGTAATCACTTTCCCCGAAACATCCTTCACGCCTTCACGGGAATATAACCCATTGCTATACAAAAGAATACGGTGAAGGATACATCCTTCACCGTCGGCTCTACCAGTAGTTATTCTGTCACATTCTGAGGTGTTTCTACAGGTGTTTTCAATTTCACATCGGCCCACTCGGTCCACGTAGGAGACACCATGTACTGGGGCTCCTGCATCTTGCCGATCAGGGCAGTGGCTTTTTTCACCTCGGCGTTGGTGCGCTCGAAGAGCTGCTTCATGGTCAGATCACCGCCAGCATCCTTAATGGCCTTGATGAGGAAGTAGGTATAGTAACCCTGCTTCTTCTCATGGTACACGCTGGATGTCTGGTCACCGGAACTGGAAGAGAAACTCATGGTATGCCCCTGAGGCACACCAACCTTCGGAACGACACGCACGCCTTTCTGCGCAATCAGCGGAGCGGCACTCTTGTAACCGCCACTGAAGCAGGCGTCCAGGAACACGTATGCTCCCTTGATGTGATAAGTAGCCAGGCGCTTGTACAAGTCGGCCAGCGAGATGCCCAGACGGATGTTCTTTCCCGTAATATCGACGGGGAGCAGATAGGGTTCCTTCGTAGCTTCATCGTTGTTGCCATGACCGGAATAATAGAATATCAGCTCGGCCTCGGGGTCTGTGGCGGCCATGTTGACCAGCCAGTCGAGCTGCTCGTGCATCATACCGGCCGTAGCGTTCGGTATCATCTTGATTTGCCCGTCGGGCACTCCGAAGGTGCGCACACAATATTCACGGAACACGACGGCATCGTTGATGGCGTATGGTACATTGATTTCCGCATTGGCGCCCGTCATGCTATAATCTTCATTTCCGATAATCAGGGCGTAGCGATGGCGGTTGACTGCACCTACGGGTACATCTTCCAGCAACTCGCTCTGATAGGTCAGACTGAAATTCTGTGCCTTTGCGGCATGTGTGTCCACCAATCCCTTAATCTGGATGGTGCTTGCCGCAGTCAGATATTCACCTACTTTCACCTTATAGGCCTCAGCCAGATAGGAAGAATGGGAGTCCTCGCTTACGTTGACCATCACGGTTATGGAGTCGCCCTCAAAACGCTTGTTGACGAGGAAACCATAATCCAAGGTCTTGACTTCACCCGGCGCGATACTGTCAATCAGCATCTCGGGTGCGTCGGTCGTAAAGACATTCGTGGGTAAGGCAAAGTTCAGCTTCACATTGTGCGCCGTCTTGGCGCCAAAGTTCTGCAGGGCCAAAGTCAGCTTCCCGTTCTTGCCCAATGTAATGGAAGAACCGTTGGAGGCGAAGAACTGATGGTCGGCCACACGCAGACGAGGCATGGCATACTCCTGCGCACTGACAACAAGTTCGGCCGGGTCGGCATCAAATCCATTGGCTTCGAAGGCATAGATATTGATTCGGGTCACTGTCGTAGGCAATTCTTTCTTGGCAATGTAACGGAAGGTATAGTCCTTCGACGTGCCGGCAGGAATGTTTCCGCCATCCAGCTCGCGGGGGCCATCGAAATATTCATCGAAGCCCTGCTGCTCGGAGAGGCGGAGACGGATGTTATAAGCGTCACCTTTTCCTTTGTTCTCTATCGCAAACTGCACGGCAAAGCTTTCACCCGCGTCAATCACCTTATTGCTATTGGCATCGATAAAGCTATCCACCCGAATGACAAGCACCGCCGGATCGACAGGAACCGGAGTGGCGTCGGCCATATCCGGCCGGGCGGCAGCCGCCTGCTTGTTGGCCTCGTTGTAAGCGGTCAGCTTGGCCGGGAAAGAGGCATAGGAGCCGCCTTCGGCGATTATTTTCGACAGGACTTCATATTCGGGCTTCATGTCCATATACTGATAAACACTCGCCAGTCCCTGCATATACACCTGGGAGGTCGGTTCTTTTTCCAAAATCTTCAGAAACAAATCCTTGGCATCCATCAGATAGGTGGAGGCCCGCTGACGGACAAGCGCATACTCGGCATCACTGGTGATCTTCAATCCGCTGTTCACGATTTCCGTAGCCACATTGAAATTGGCACGAGCCAATCCCGTCAGTATCTCATAACTGTCCGGATGCAAAGCATACAGGCGCTTATAAATGTCTATGGCTTCCTTGTTCTGCCCCTGACGTTCCAAGATACGCGCCTTGATAGGCAGCACTTGCGTGTTGTTGGGGTCTATCTCGAGAATGCGGTCAATCGTAGCCAGCAGTTTGGGAATGTTGTTCGTAGCGATGTGCACATTCACCAGGTTGTAATAGAAGTCGAGCGACACGGGATATTTCGCGATGGCCTGCTCCAGTATCTTTTCCTGTTCGGCATGGTTCTTCTGTTTCTGATAGGCCATGTTTATATATACGTAGCAGTCCTTGACCAACGGATCGTCCACATTGGCCTCGGTCACCGTCAGGTATTCGCGGAAATAACGGATGGACTGGGGATACTTCTCCAATTGATAGGATGCCGCGGCCGCATAGTAGACGATAGAAGCGTAGCGGTTGTCCCGCTGCAACAGTTCACTGCGGAAGATGGACATCTGCGGCATGTCAATATAAGGTCCGGCAAAATCCAACGCCCGGGAGGGCTGTTTCTGTTCGGAGTAATAGACCGCCGCATTCACCAGATAAGGATAAATGGAACGCAAACGGTTCTTGGCTCCCGTCAGATATTGGGCATTGTCCTCCGCGTCCACCACCTGCTTGAATGCCTGATAGCTTTCAAGCAGGTAATTGTACATGGCATTGGGATTGCTGCCCTTGTCACGTTCGCTTTCAAAAAGCACATACTGCTGGTTGGCACGCTTGAAAGCTGCCTCGGTGTCCTGTGCATAAACCGACACACCGCCCAGCACGACAAATAATAATAGCAGATATTTTTTCATAATGACCTTAGTTGATAGGGAATGCATCCATAATCAGGAATTCAACATTAATCTTACGGAATTCACCTCCACGCTCTTTGGCTACCTCCACGTGATATTCGTATTCATTGTCCGTATTTCGGAGTGTATTCACGTTCTTGTCAATGTAGTTCTTCACACCGGCGGCACGCAGCAACGCCAACTGTTCATTGGTCGTGATGCCCGAAGCCTTGGTGACAGTAATGTTGTCAAGATTACCATCCTTGTAATAAGGCTCGTCGGTAAATTCACCATACTGTCCGCCGTAGGCGATACGGCCTCGGATGGGGCTTGCGTCCGCCGAACCGGTAATCACAATCTTTACCTTCTTGCCTTCGGCCAGATACTTGGCAAAGTCGCCTTCAAAGGCGTTCTTAATGATCTTCATCAAAGACATGGCCGCATTCGAACGCTCGATGTTATAACCGCCCGACGGGAAGTCTTCTTTGGCGGAGAATGCCTTGTTCACCACTTCATACTGATAACCAACCTTGTAGTTCAGGATCTTGTTTCCGTCCGCATCAACCCCCGGCACGACCTCAGTGCGTACATCTATCTGGGTGTTTTCGGTAATCAGCTTGTCTTGCTTCTTTTCCTCAATCACAGCTTCCTTGATCTCCTTCAGCTGCACTTCTTCACGGCTGGCCTGCTGCATGACTTCCAACGGTACGAAATTGTCATCCACTTCGAGCGCAGTCAACTTCGTGCGTCCGATATTGTCGTAGATATAAACCTTATTGGTGGTCTCATTGCGCACTTCCACATAAGCCAGCTCAAATTCATCTTTGTCGTTCAACACATAAACGGCATTGTCGAATTTCAGGTTCTTGCCATCCTTGAAATCGCCCACCTCGTTTTCAGGCACCTCCAACGAGATGGAAGGCATGGTATTAAATCCGATGTTCAGCATTCCTTTCGACGCGTCATAATCGCCCACAAACGGGTTTTCAATGGCAATGCGGTCACCGGCAAGTTCCGTCGCTATCTGCTGGGCAAAAATTTCCTGCTGCTTCTTGCGGGTTTCGTCATTGACACGGATTGCATAATCTTCCATCGACTCGCCCTGCATCATCTTCACCCATTCATTCATCTTGGCGTCAATTTCACGGTTCAACAGCTTGCCATAGAAAGGATTCAAGCCATTGGCGTCCCAAAAGATAAGTGAATGGATAGCATTTGAAAGCATGAAGACGTCACTCGTCTGCCTGTTCATAAAGAAGCGACACTCTTTCAGTCCTTCATTTCCCGTTATCGTCTGTTCCACATGACTGTTCTTCAGATTGATAATAACGATTGAATTGCCGTCGCGCACGACGCTGACATACTTGCCCTCCGGATGAAAGGAAGGTGAAGAGATGACTCCGCGTAGCTTGTCGAAGATATCCACCTTATCCCAAGTCTTGGTATCAATTATTGTCAGGCGATTATCGTCAGTCACAACAGCCAGCAAAGAAGCGTCGTCCGAGAAAGTCAAGTCTTTTACAACTGCGGGCATTGGGATTGTGGCACGCCTCCGCTTCGTCTGGAAATTCCAGATGTGGATGTTTTTACCTATAGCGGCTGCGATGAAATAGTTATTGGAACTCATTGCCAGAGAAGCGGCCGCTCCCTCATCTTGGATATAGGCCTGCGGCAAGTATTCACGGGTGTCATAGACCACAATCTCACCAAACGTATTGGAGACAACGAAGCTACGCGCATCCGGAGCATAGCACATGGCTACAGGCATCGGTTTTTCCTTTACTCCCTTGAACTTACGCTCTTCTTTCAGTTCGAACATTTTCTTGTCGCGCTTGAGGAAAGAATAAATGCGTATAGGCTTCTCCTCGCGCAAGACAGCCAGCGAACTGCCCGTCGGGTTAAAGGCTATTTTCTTGATTTTCTTTATACTCGTGATAGCGATGTCTCTCACCGCATACAGCTCGCCATCCGACAGAAAAGCCGTACAGAAAGTTGTATTGTCAAAATCATCAATTACTTGCTTGGAAGGGAATTCTCTTCTAAGTTTTACCTGGGCATTAAGCGACCCACAAAAAAAAATGCCAGCAAAAAGCACCAACATACCTTTTGCCGGATTGCTCCATACGTTAAACTTACTCATATATTTATGTTTATATTTGCGAATGCGTGGCAAAAATAAACAAATTTTCATTCACAAGCAAAAAGTAAGACGTTTTTATTCCGGATATTAAAAAATCGGCACAAATTTTTCTACAGTCCCGCTACAAAACAGGATTGTCACACCGTCTTTAGCCCCATTTTCTCTGCCCGTTGGAGCATAAACCGGCGAGCCGCTTCGTATTCGTTGGGAATGACACCGTCGAGAATGGCGTCTTTGATGGCGCTCTTCAGCGCGCCCACCTGCTGGCAGGGAGGGAGGCCGAAAGTACGCATAATCTCTTCTCCGCTGACAGGCGGCTGAAAATTGCGGATACGGTCACGCTCCTCCAAATCCTTCAGCTTCTGACGGACCAATTGGAAATTCTCCAGAAAACGTTTCTTGCGCTCCGAATTCTTCGATGTAATGTCGGCCTCGCACAAGGTCATCAGATCATCAATGTCATCACCGGCTTCAAAAAGCAGGCGGCGCACGGCTGAGTCGGTCACCTCCTCATCAGCTATCACAATAGGACGCATGTGCAGCCCCACAAGCTTCTGCACATACTTCATCTTCTCGTTCATGGGCAACTTCATCTTGCGGAAAATAGTGGGTATCATCTTTTCACCGATGAAGTTATGATTATGGAATGTCCAGCCTGCACGCGGATCCCAGCGTTTCGTAACGGGCTTGGCGATATCATGGAGCAACGCCGCCCAACGCAACCACAAGTTATCGGTCTTGCGGCTGATATTATCGAGCACTTCCAATGTGTGATAGAAGTTGTCCTTGTGGGCTCGCCCGTTACGGGTTTCAATTCCTTGCAAAGCGGCCAGTTCAGGAAAAATCAGTTCCAGAAGTCCGCTACGGTCCAGGTCAATAAATCCCTTGGAAGGTATCGGAGACAGCATGATCTTGTTCAATTCATCGGCTATACGCTCCTTTGAAATGATGCTTATACGCTCCTTGTTGCGGCAAAGTGACTCAAACGTCTCATCATCAATATAGAAATTGAGCTGAGTGGCAAAACGGATGCAACGCATCATGCGCAACGGATCGTCGCTAAAGGTGATATCCGGATCAAGCGGTGTGCGAATGGTACGCTCCTTCAGGTCATCCATTCCTCCAAAAGGATCCACCAACTCACCATACCTGTCAGCATTCAGGCAGACAGCCAAAGCATTGATGGTAAAGTCCCGCCGGTTCTGGTCGTCCTCCAATGTCCCATCCTCTACGACAGGTTTGCGCGAATCATGCGTATATGATTCCTTACGGGCACCGACGAACTCCACCTCCGTATCCCGGTATTTCAGCTGAGCCGTACCGAAGTTCTTGAATACGGACACATGCGCACCGCGTCCCAACCGACGTCCCAAAGCTTCGGCCATGGCGATACCGCTGCCTACCACCACTACGTCAATGTCCTTCGACGGGCGTTGCAGGAAAATGTCGCGCACATACCCGCCTACGACATAACACTCCAACCCCAATTCATCGGCCGTTTCGGAGATCTGCTTGAATATCTTGCCGTCAAATCGTTGCTTCAGTTCATCTGCTGTCAGTTCAATCATAATTCAATCCGTTTGCATTTTAATGGTTTTCAAGCGGCAAAGATAAGGATATTATTTCTATTTTTGTCCCGACAACGACAACCACATTGTTACATCCTAAAAAAATCGGACTGGATATATGAGAAAAACTATCATTTTGGCATGCCTCTGCGGCACATTGGTAGCCTGCGAAAACGTAGAAAAGAAAGCCGCCCTGAAACTGGCCGAAGCACGCGCAGCCTTCGAAGCCGGCAACTACGACGAAGCAAAAGCACAGATAGACAGCATCAAGCTACTCTACCCCAAAGCTTTCGACACCCGTCGCCAAGGCATCTACCTGATGCAGGAAGTAGAGCTGGAAGAACAACAAAAGACTTTAGAGTATCTGGACAGCACGCTAACCGCCAAACAACAGGAATTCGAAGCCATAAAAAGTAAATTTGTCCTTGAGAAAGACACGGCCTACCAACAGATAGGACGCTATCTGGCTCCCGCACAAGTCATCGAACGCAACCTGCACCGTTCGTTCCTGCGTTTCCAGACAGACGAAACGGGTGTACTGAGCCTGACATCCATCTACTGCGGAAGCTATAACATTCACCACACCGCTGTAAAAGTGACCGCACCGGACGGCAGCTTTGCCGAAACATCCGCTTCGCGCGACAGCTACGAAACCACCGACTTGGGCGAGCGTATCGAAAAGGCTGACTACAAACTGGGTGAAGACGGAGGCCTCATCGCCTTCGTTGCGGCCAATAAAGACAAGAACCTCCGGGTGGACTATTTAGGCGAACGCCCCTACACGACCCACATGATGCCCGCTGACCGCCAAGCGGCCGCCAACGTCTACGAGCTGGGGAAAATACTCTCCAGCATCACGGAAATCAAAAAACAGAAGGAGGATGCCAACCTGAAGATACGGTTCATCCAAAAGAAAATGACGGAAAGGAAGACGGAAAATTAATCCGTCTTCTCCACAACCGTCACAAACTACAGACCTGGTTTACCAACCGTTGCGGACCGTTCGGTAACCATAATAAACAATTACAATAAAACAAACAAAAGGAAGAAGGAACGATACATTGACCGCCGGCAGACTTCCAATGGTATGCATATCAATCACCAAGGCTTGAACGGGAGGCAATACAGAACCACCTAAGATGGCCATTATCAGACCGGCAGCGCCAAACTTGGCATCATCGCCCAATCCTTTCAACGCAATGCCGTAAATGGTGGGGAACATCAAGGACATGCAGGCCGAAATGGCTACCAGCGAATATAACCCGTAGATATTCTGCAAGAATACAGCTCCCAACGTGAACGCACCTCCCAATACAGCCAAAATCATCAGCAGACGACCTGCATTCAGATAGCGGAGAATGAATGTGCAGACAAAACGGCTGATACAGAATATGACCATCGCCACGATATTGTATTTCTGAGAAAGGACTTCAGCTGCCTTCTCGTCCATGCCCTGCGACATAAACAGGTGTGTACCATATTGGATAATGAACGTCCAACACATGATCTGCGCACCGACATAGAAGAACTGGGCGATGACTCCCTCACGATAGCGGGGCAGCGCAAAGATGCGCCTCAACGTAGGCAGGAAATTAATATCATGGTTTTCCTCGCCGTTCTTAGGCATCTTGACCAGGCGAATGACAATCAGCATCAGCAGGATAATCAAACCAATGGCTAAATAAGGAGCAATCAATACACTAAGGTCATACTCCTTAATAGCCTCGAACTCCTGGTCACTCAAGAGGGCGCGGTCGGCCGTATCAAGCGGATGAAGACGGGCCTGAATGAAGTTCATGGCCACATACATCCCGATGAGCGAGCCCATGGGATTGAAAGACTGCGCCAGATTGAGACGCCGCGTCGCGGTCTCTTCCGTTCCCATGGAAAGAATATAGGGATTACAACTGGTTTCCAGAAAAGAGAGACCGCAGGTCAGAATAAAATAGGCAATCAAAAAAGGATAATACTCTCCTGTCATCTTGGCGGGAAAAAAGAGAAAGGCCCCGAAAGCATACATGCCGAGCCCCAACAGGACACCGGCTTTGTACGAATATCTGCGGATGAACATCGCCGCAGGAAAAGCCATGGCGAAATATCCGCCATAAAACGCCACCTGAACCAACGCGCCGTCGGTGGCACTCATCCGGAAAATCTTGGAAAACGCCTTTACCATCGGATTGGTAATGTCATTGGCAAATCCCCACAAGGCGAAACAGGAGGTTATCAGTACAAAAGGGACAAGGTAATTTACTCCATCCTTTGACAAAATGGAAGCTTTATTGGTTTTCATGGTTTCTTTTTCAGATCTATTTGTTATTCATATAAATGGAACATCCGTTCCATCAGTTTCCATTTTCCGGCCGAACTGGCATGAGGGTCGGCCTGCTGAAAGACTGACATATAAGCCTCCCATTCACGTTGCCTGGGCAGCGTATCCAGCCGGGCCATCGCCGTATTCCAATCAAAGTCGAGCGGCGTCTCCACAATCATAAAAAGGCGCGTTCCCACTATATATATTTCCATCTCCAGGATGCCCACCTCGCGGATGCCCGCCAAAATTTCCGGCCATACTTCCGCACGGCTATGGCGTTTCCGGTATTCCGCTATCAGTTCAGGATTGTCACGCAGGTCAAGCGTCTGACAATATCTTTTTACGGGCTCATGATAGGTCTGTACACGATAACCTTCTTGAGGAATGTCCATCATATTCTTGTCTTTAAGATCCATTCATTTTTAGGTTTGACGCGAAGCATTGCTTTCGTTCAGACAAAACATCGCTTTTCCGTTTGCGAAAGTAATGTTTTCGTCCGACGAAAGCAAGACTTCACGTCGAGATATTATTTATTTATACAAAGGTCCGTATACATTGCATGCGCGATAATCAGCCCCTTCCTTATCCATTCCGAAGGCATTCCATGCGGCAGGACGGAATATCTTGTCGTCTTCCACATTGTGCATGCAGACAGGGATACGCAGCATAGAAGCCAGCGTTATCAGGTCCTGACCGATGTGGCCATAGCTGATGGCGCCATGGTTGGCTCCCCAGTTGTTCATCACTGAATAGACATCCTTAAAGGCCGGTTTGTCACACAGACGAGGAACGAACCACGTCGTAGGCCAAGTCGGATCGGTGCGCATGTTCAGTGTCTTATGGATTTCAGGATCAATGTCCACCGTCCATCCTTCTGCTATCTGAAGCACAGGGCCAAGGCCTTTAATCAGGTTCAGACGCATCATGGTGACAGGCATGCCACCCTTGGAAAGGAAGTTGGACGAGAAACCACCTCCGCGGAAGTAGTCACGGTCGGCGGGATACCAGGTTGTAGCCTTCAGGCAGTTGTCTACATCGGCCTGGGTCAGATTCCACGGTTCCTTCATCACAGGATTGCCCGCCTCGTCTACCGACTGACCCGATCCGTCCAGAGTCGTAGCGCCGGAGTTGATCAGATGAATAATACCGTTGGATGCCAAGCCGGTCAGTTCCTTGCGCGTCACACGTTTCACGGCCTCAGGGCTCCAATAAGTACGCACGTCGGAGAAAATCTGTGCACGATTGGTCAGCAGATGGCCGAAGAGCATGGCCACGCCGTTACAGGCATCATTTTCAGTAGCCACCACAAAGGCTTCGCGGATGCCATTCCAGTCAAAGGATGTGTTGAGCAGAGCTTCCGGATAGTCACCGTTGGGATAGAAATCCGTCCACTGGCGCTGGCCCTGAAAGCCTGCGGCAATGGCGTTATGTCCCAGCGCCTCTTCCTTGAAGCCCATTTCCCGGAGCTTCGGATTGCCCGTCATCAGGTCGCGCATGATGATCATCATCTTCACCACGAACTCCCAGTCAGCATCCTTCTGCTCGCGCGTCTTGCGCTTCTCCGGGCGGTTCTTGAAGTCATCGCCTTCGTTCACCTTGCAATATTTCTCGGTCCAGGCCATCGCCTTGGCGAACTCTTCTTTGTCGTAGATTCCTTCCGTCATGCGGCGGATGATTTCGGTGAGGTCAACCGACTCGTTGCGCATACCCAGATATTCTTGGAAGAAATCAGGATTGACAATGGAGCCTGCAATACCCATGGACACGCTGCCCATTGAGAGGTAAGACTTGCCGCGCATGGTAGCCACGGCCTGGGCGGCACGCGCAAAACGAAGCAATTTCTCGGCCACATCGGCGGGAATGGTATTGTCATCCAGATCCTGCACGTCACGGCCATAGATGCCGAACGCAGGAAGACCTTTCTGAGCATGACCGGCCAATACGGCAGCCAGGTAGACGGCACCCGGACGCTCTGTCCCGTTGAATCCCCACACGGCTTTCGGATAATATGGATTCATGTCCATCGTCTCGGCGCCATAGCACCAACAGGAGGTGACGGTGATGGTGGAACCTACGCCTTCGCGTTCGAACTTCTCGGCACAGGCGGCGCTCTCGGCCACACGACCGATGGTGCCGTCGGCAATCACACACTCCACAGGACTCCCGTCGCCATTCTTCAGATTACTACTGATCAACTCGGCCACGGCTTTTGCCAGGTTCATGGTCTTTTCTTCCAAACTCTCGCGAACGCCTCCCTGACGACCGTCAATGGTGGGGCGGATACCAATTTTAGGATACTTTTTCATAAACTATTTCATTTAAATTCTACAACTGTCATTTTATCTTGTTTCATTTAATTATCTCTACACTGAACTGTACTGAAAGCGATTCAAAGGATCAATCGTCAAAGTGAATTCCGGAGCCTCACTTCGGTAGGCAGATACTTCTGCACGACCACATTGTCCAACACAAACCGTGCCGCCTCATTCCCCATCTGTCCCCAATCAATCGTCAGAGCCGTAATCCCCTCGTCAATCACTTCATAAGAAGGGATGTCATTATAGGCCAGCAGTCCGAAATCCTTTCCGCATTTCAATCCGGCCAACCGTCCTTGTTTCACCACCTGAACCACATCCTGTTGCTTAATCGCCAGATAAGCCGCACCTTTCTCCACCTCCAAATTCTCAACATCTTCCTCTATATGCCAAGACAGATGAAAGTCCTTACAGAAACGAATAAAATAATCCTTACTGCTCTGAGGATGTTTCAAGGAATGAGGGAAAAGAAAGACAAACTTCCGATACGAAAAGAATCGGTCGCTCAAGCGCCGCAAGGCATCATAGAAAGCTTCGTCAAAATCTTGACAAATATATGAATACCTGTCCTTTGCGAACTTACCGAAATCGAGCAACAACAGGCGGGCCGGATTAATCCTGTTCAAAGAAGAGCTGAAGCGCTCGTTGTCGATATTCATCACGACAAACTTGCTATACTTCCCGACGGACTCACGGACGATTGTACTGAAAAGTCGCTCATTATACTGATGAAAAAGCAAATCCACCTTATAGCTGACGGGAAGACGACTTACGAAACTATTATACAAAGTTTCCTTAAAAGGAGTGTACTGATCAAGGAGCAGCAACACTTTCGTGACCTGCCCTGTCACAAAGTAACCCTTACGGGGAGTCGAACCGATAAGTCCTCTTTCCATCAAATCACGGAAAGCCTTGAAAACCGTATCACGCGACACGCCATACCGACGACTCAACTCATTGATGGACGGCAAAGAATCTCCCTCGCGAAATTCCCTCATGGAAATCGCCTGACTGATCAGGTCCGCCAGCTGGGTGACCTTACTCGATTGTTGTCCGAACATCTTTGCATCCATAACTCTCACAAATCAGAAGCATAGCCTATGCTGAACTATGCTGAGACAAAGAAAGCAATTTTTTTCGGAAAGCAACGATTTTGGCAACATGTTATGCAACATAAAGCATTAAATAACACAAGCAAAAGAAATAATCACTATCTTTGCCTCCCACAAGCCAAACAAATTAAGAGATACACGGATGATCCGCAGGCACTACATCACCTTTCTATTGTTCCTGGTCAGCCTTCTGACGCTGGCAGTGCCTGTCATGCCCCATCATCACCATGCCGACGGTGCTATCTGCATGCGCCATAGCTCGGCCACCCCGACCGCCCCGGCCGGACATTCACACTGCTGCCACAACCAAGGTTGCGTGACGACCCATTACTTCCAACGGGTGCCCGCCATCCAACAGGTGTCCCCCGTGCAAGCGCAACGCTTAGTGACAGACTTCGCGGTGTTTTTCCTACGGCAAAGTACCGCAGACGATTTACCTTCCAACTCTTCATGTACCCCCTACATCGAATCTCTGCACGGCACGTACATCGTACACGCCAAGGGGCGGCGTGCCCCTCCCGTAGCCTGATCCGCCTGTTTGCAACCCGATTGCAAGCAGAACTCCCTACTTTTGCAAACAAGTTAATGGGAATTTAGCGGGCTTTGCCCGCAATGTTCAATGGTTAATGATTAATGGTTAATGGGCTGCGCATGAGTCCTTTTACCACGTA
>CALUFR010000068.1 GCA_944319875.1 uncultured Bacteroides sp. | reverse complement strand
CGCCCGTGATGCGGAAGAAGGCTGACTGCAGGATGGTGTTGGTGCGGTTGCCCAAACCGATTTCCTGTGCAATCTGCGTGGCGTTGATATAATAAACGGTAATGTTGTGCTGTGCGAAGTATTTCTTCACGCGGTTAGGCAGGTTCTTAGCCAGTTCCTCGCCTTCCCAGATGGTATTCAGCAAGAACAAGCCGTTGTCACGCAAACCACGGGTTACATCGTACATGTGCAGGTAAGCCTGTACGTGGCAAGCCACGAAGTTCGGTGTATTTACCAAATACGTGGAGCGGATAGGCGTGTCACCGAAACGCAGGTGAGAGCAAGTGAAACCACCCGACTTCTTAGAGTCGTAAGAGAAGTAAGCCTGGCAATGCTTGTCGGTGTTGTCACCGATGATCTTTACCGAGTTCTTATTGGCACCTACCGTACCGTCGGCTCCCAAACCGTAGAACTTAGCTTCGAACATGCCTTCGCCGCCGACAGCGATTTCAGCTTCCTGAGGCAGGGAAGTAAAGGTTACATCGTCTACGATACCGATGGTGAAGTGGTTCTTCGGCGTATTCATCTTCAGGTTGTCGTAAACAGCCAAAATCTGTGCCGGAGTTGTATCTTTTGAGCCTAAGCCGTAGCGTCCGCCAACAATCTGCGGAGCGTCAGCCTGTCCGTAGAAGCAGTCTTTTACGTCCATGTACAACGGTTCACCGTTGGCGCCCGGTTCTTTCGTGCGGTCCAATACGGCAATGCGCTTGGCAGTCTTAGGCACAGCGGCCAGGAAGTGCTTAGCGGAGAACGGACGATAGAGGTGAACAGCTACCAAACCTACCTTTTCACCCTTAGCGCGCAGGTAGTCGATGACTTCGCGGATAGCTTCTGTTACAGAACCCATGGCGATGATAACGCGGTCAGCTTCAGGATCACCATAGTAATCGAACAGACCATGAGGACGTCCGGTAATCTCGCCGATTTTCTTCATATATTCTTCCACAATAGCCGGAACAGCGTCGTAGAAGCTGTTGCAAGACTCACGGTGCTGGAAGAAGTGGTCGGGGTTTTCAGCCATACCGCGCATCACGGGCTCCATCGGGTTCATGGCACGGCGGCGGAACTCAGCCAAAGCCTCCTGGTCGATAAGCGGAGCCAGGTCTTCGTTGTCCAGGCGTTCAATCTTCTGGATTTCGTGCGAAGTGCGGAAACCGTCGAAGAAGTTGATGAACGGCACGCGCGCTTTCAATGTAGACAGATGAGCTACACCGGCCAAGTCCATTACCTCCTGTACAGAGCCTTCAGCCAGCATGGCGAAACCTGTCTGACGGCAAGACATAACGTCTTGGTGGTCACCGAAGATACACAATGCGTGGCTGGCCAGTGTACGGGCTGATACGTGGAAAACGCAAGGCAGGTTCTCGCCGGCAATCTTGTACATGTTGGGGATCATCAGCAGAAGACCTTGGGAAGCCGTGTAAGTGGTGGTCAGCGCACCGGCCTGCAAAGAGCCGTGTACGGCACCGGCGGCACCGGCTTCCGATTGCATTTCCTGCACCAATACTGTTTCGCCGAAGATGTTCTTACGACCGGCGGCGGCCCATTCGTCTACGTGCTCAGCCATCGTAGACGACGGAGTGATGGGGTAGATGGCGGCTACTTCCGAAAACATATACGAGATATGCGCAGCGGCCTCGTTACCATCACACGTGATGAATTTTTTTTGTTTAGTCATAACTCAATAATTTATTAAGTAAAAAAATCTCTTTTTAGTTCCTTTCTTCAAGTCTTCTCCTGCATACGTTCAATAGAGGAAGCCGAACAACCATAGCGGCACCTGATTGTCGCGCCCGATTTCCATCTTGTGCATGGCATACACCACGTTGGGATTGTTCTTTATCTTGGTGCCTTCCGGACAAATCTTGAAAGGCTTGTCCGTGTCCACTATGAACGGGATGTTCTTGTCGCCCCGGTTCACCTTGTGGTCTTTCCACAGGGTGTTTACAAAGAATGTGTCGAGCACGTCCTGCTCTTCCACTTTCACCGGGTAGATGGGGTACATCAGGTTGGGGTTGTGCATCATGATTTTGGCCGGCTTCTTGGGGAATTCCTCGCCAACCGGATAGACCATGTTGATGAGCCGGGCGTCGGCCAGGTACTTGATGTAGTTCATGACCGTGGCGCGCGAGGTCTCTATGTCGTTGGCCAGCTGGCTCACGTTGGGCGCTTTCGGCCCGTCTACCGCCAGCAGGTACAGCAGTTTCTTTATCTTCGACAGGTATTTCAGCTCGATTTGTTTGATGAGCAGGATATCCACCTCCACCATCATGTTCATGGTCTTGAGCAGATTTTCGGAGAAGTTGCGCTTTTCGAGGAAGAAGGGGTAGAAGCCGTGGTGCATGTAGTCCTGGAAGTAGTCCAGCGGATGCACCTTGGCCAGTATGCCTTTGGCTATCTGCTCGTGGTTGCTCAGGATGTCGTCCAGCGTGTAGGCATGGAATTTCATTCCGGTCTGCAGGTTCAGAAATTCGCGGAAGGAAAAGCCGCGCAGGTTGTAGCTCTTTACGATGTCGTGCAGCTCGAGGTTCTCCTCCTTCAGTCGCATCACCGACGAACCGGTGAAGACTATCTTCAGGTTGGGAAAGCGGTCGTAGCACATGCGCAATTCCTTGCTCCAGTTGGGGTATTTGAATACTTGGTCGATTAGCAGAACTTTGCCGCCGCGTCGTTGAAACTCATAGGCGAACTCCGCGATGCTGTGCCCGGAGAAGTAGAAGTTGTTCATGTTGATAAAGAGACAGGAGCGGTCGGTGCCGAATTTCTCCTTGGCATATTGCAGCAGAAAAGTGGTCTTGCCCACGCCACGCGTACCTTTGATGCCTATAAGACGGTCGTTCCAGTCGATCTCGTCCATGAGATCGCGGCGAACCGGGGCATTGGTATGCTCCACAAGATAGGCGTGTGTGCGGTAGAATGCTTCCATGTCATTAAATTCTTTATCGGTCGCAAAGATATAGCTTTTTTTGTAGAATTGCAAAGTAGACATGACAAAATTTGCACCTTATTATATTTACGTATGAAATGCCCTCGGAAGATGCATGCAATCTGCCGACAGGTCATTCGCATCCTGTCGCCAGGTTGTTTGCTTCCTGTTGGCGGGATGCAGTAAAGCTGCTTCCCGGTCGCTCCATTTTTTTACAATCATGTTTCACACTTCAGTGTCAATTGTCCGAACGGACGAAAGGAGTCTTCTACCTATATATAATAGTAGAACATCGAAGCATAGTTTTACAAACAGCCCTTAGATGGCACGTTGCAGGGAGTGGATCTCCCGATTTTCTATACATTTTTTAAGCTTTTGAAGAGGTATGAAAAAGACGTTTTACACCACGAAAAACGCCTTTTTAAGGAAAGATTGCATTTTGATGCTAAATTTTTTGGGAAAAATGTTTGGAGTTCATTTTAAATCTCTATATTTGCACAGTGCTTCCATAAGGAACGTTAAAGCTCATGGGAAACGATAAGAAAGAGTGTTAACGCCCTTGGAAATAAAAAAGACGAAGTAATAATCCTTATAATAGGACATACAAAGATACGGAATAATACAGAGAAGAGCAAAAATTTTTCTTTAAAACTATATGTTTAACTACTTAATTAATCTTTAAAGAGTACGATTATGAAAAAGAAACTTATGATGGTAGCAGTGCTCCTGGGCGCGTTGACGCTGGGAGCGTGCGTAGACGACAACGAGTCTGCATCGGTAACCGCGATCCGCAATGCAAAGGCGGCGCAGCTGGAATCCATTGCAGCTTTAAACAATGCCAAGGCGCAGGCTGAAACTTTGCGGGCAGAAGCTGAAGCAGCACTTGCTAATGCACAGGCAGCTTATCGGCAGGCACTGGCTGATGCAACAGCTGCAAAGACAGAGTTCCTGACTGAAAAGTACAAATTACAGTTGGAAAAACTGGCTGCAGAATATGCACAAGCTATTGCAGAAGCCAAGAAAAACGCAGCTTTGGCAGATAAAGAAGCTTGGAGTAATGTAGAAGGTCATATCACCGATGTATTGACTGATTACACCAACGCTTTGGATCAAATCCATACGCTGAACGGTGAATTGATTGAGAAGGAGTTTGAGTTGGCGAATGTGGAAGTGGACGATGCTGCCGCACAAGCCATATACGCGCAGACTTTGGCCCAGTACAACCAAAGCATTGCCAACAAGACTGCCCAAATCGAGCGTCTGAAATCACTCAACACAGACAAGGCCGCTTTGGAAACTCAGCTGAACGAACTTGCACAGCAGGCTTATACGCTGGTTAAGACCGACCTGCCCGCAGCTGAGGATGCAGTAGAAGCTGCTGAAAAGGCTTTTGATGACGCTTATTACACCATCGACCGTAGCTTCTCCGGAACTCAAGAAGAAGAGCTGGCACAGGAAGCTGCCAAGCTGGCTTATGTGAAGGCTATCGACACGCTGATGACTGTACAGAATGGCATACAATACACTATGTATGGTCCGGTATCATTGGTAGAAACTGTCACCGTAGATGTAGACCCCGTTGAAGGTTGCTATTCGACAGGTACAGTTAGAACTTACGCTTTGACAGAAGGCTCTGAGTACCTGGAGGCTACGCAGAACATTGCGCGCTGGTATGCAGAACGTATCGAAAACCAGCAGAACTACATCGGCCACGCCAGTGATGCTACTGCTACTCCGGCCGTTGCAGCTACAGGATTGTACATCAATTTGGAAGCCGCACAAGCAACCAAGAAAACCGCAGATGACAACCTGGCAGCCGAGCAAGCCAAAGCAGATCCGGATGAAGCTTTGATTAAGCAATATACGGAAGATAGCCAAGACGCACAGGTAGACATCTTGGCAGCACAGGAAGCTATCGCTGATGCACAAGAAGATTTGGCTGACATCCGTGCCGAACAAGCTTCTTATACAGCTAATCTGGCTGTCGCAACAGTTGGTTCCGACGCTGAAAAAGCTTATCAGGAAGCTGTAGCCAAAGCAGTGGAAGCCAAGGAAGCTGAATTGGCAGCTACTCACGAACAGCACAAAGTAGAAGCCGCTATTGATGTGATCGGTCTTGACGCAACAGACTTTAGCAATGCAGGCGAAGTAACAGGTGCTGCCACTGCCAATAGTGAATATGCTCTGTTAAAAGCCATCTATGACGATGCCGCTACAGTGGAAGAGCAAATCCTGGCACTGGAGAAGGATATTGCAGAAATTAAGCTGGATATTGCTGAACTGGGTGAAGGCACTTGGAAACAAACTGATGGCTTGTATTACGATACGAATATTAGCGGTTGGGTTTATGGACAAATTTATGTATGGGTATCAACTAATGTACCTACCGTAGAGCAGACCAAGGCTCTCATCCAGATGGAAATCGACAACATCAAGGCTGAGCTGGAGGCTTACGAAAAGATGGCTGACATGTACAAGGCTGAGCTGGAATCACTGGTAAATGCATCTGAGGAAACTCCCGCAGCCTAAAATTAACCCAAGCTAATAGATAAGTTTTAAAGATGTGCGGCGCCCGCCGCCGCACATCTCAATCAATAAGGAAAACAATATGAGAATACATAAACTTTTGCTATTAGCCGCACTCCCATTGGTAGGACTTACGGCACAGGCGCAGGAGAAGGGCCCGCAGAAGGGCGACTTCACCGTGGCAGCCACCGTGAGCTACAACAGCAGCGTGATGAAGAACGCGGCCGCAGGCAATCAGACGAGCTACTCCGTCGCCGCGGCATCCACCAACTTCAGCGACCAGAAACTCTCGGTCGGCATCGAAGGCGGATGGTTCTTCCTCGACCTGTGGAAACTCAACCTGGGAGGCGGCATGAACATCTCCAAACATCCCGGCTACTCCGGCGTGCCCGGCACGTACGGTGACGGCGACGAGATAGGAGACGGTTCAATCCCCGACTATGCGGCGGTAGCGGACCAGAACTTCCTTCAGTTCAACGTCTACACAGGCGTGGACCGCTACTTCAAGACGAAAACAGACGGTTTGATGCCTTACGTGGGTCTGCGCGTGGGTTATGCCTATGGCCGTAACCTGTCTCAGACAGACGACGAGACCTACATGGGCCGCTCGGTGGGCGAAGCGTTCAACGTGCGCGGTGCCATCACGGCAGGTGTGGACTACTTCTTCACGGACGCGTTCTTCATCGGCGCGCAGGTAGATCCCTTTGCCTACACCTACAACCGTACCCTCATCAAGCCCCAGGAAGGCTTGAGCAATCTGGATGCGAACAGCCACAACTTCACCATTCTGGCTGCCCCGACCATCAAGATTGGATTTAAGTTCTAAACAAACTATCGAAAAATAGGGTTTTATAAAAGATAAGTCCCTGTTTGTTATGTAAGGCGAAGCCGGAGTGTCGAGACGACACTCCGGCTTTTTTTTAGTGGTGCCACTTTTTCAAGACGGATGCAAAATAGTTTCTCCGACCGATGGATTTCTGCCGGATTCCCTTATCTTTGCGCTGTAAAATTGTCTGGAGCATGAACCGTATCTCTTTATTGTGCAAACGGCCCTTTATCTGGTTGGCCCGTTTCCGCCATCGGTGCGGATACGGGGTGCATTCGCCTTTTGCCTTTCATCTGATTACGGGAGTCATCTACGAGAAAACACCTTATTATAAATACGCCGCTTTGCAGGAGGAAGAGAAGCGTCTGGCGCCGGAACGCCCTAAGGGTTGGCGGGGCGAGCCGCTGCGGGTGAAGCGGCTGCTTTTTCGCCTGGTGAACTACGCACGGCCGGAGACGATTGTCGATGCCGGGCGTCAGTCTGCCTCGGGGCTCTACCTGAAGGCGGGCAGGGAAGGGGCGGTCTATACCGCTGCTACGGACTTGGACGAGTTGTTTCTGGAGGCGGACGTTCCCGTCGATTTCCTTTATCTGCACGACTGGCGTCGTCCCCGGTTTGTGGAGGAGGTGTTTCGCTTGTGTGTGACGCGGATGCGTGGCTGTTCGGTGTTTGTCATCGAGGGCATCCGTTACACTGCGTCCATGCGCAGGTTGTGGAAGGCGATGAAACAGGACGAACGCTGTGGCATCACGTTCGACCTCTACGACCTGGGCATTATCTTCTTTGACCGGACAAAGATAAAACAACATTATCTGGTGAACTTTTGAAGCCTTCGGGCTGTTAACGCATAAAATAGAAATGATATGAAGAAAAGTCTGATATACACACGTACGGGCGATGGCGGCAAGACGTCGCTCGTGGGCGGGACGAGGGTTCCCAAGACACATGTACGTCTGGAGGCGTATGGCACGGTGGACGAGCTGAACTCTTTCTTGGGGCTGTTGGCGGCTCGCCTGCCCGATGGAGAAGATAAGGCTTTCGTACAGTGGATACAGGATACGCTGTTTGTCGTGGGCAGTTATCTGGCTACTGACGGTGAAAAAACGGAACTTCGCAAGGCGAGCATCGTGACTCCCGAACAGGTGGAAAAGATGGAGCGGGAGATAGACCGGCTGGACAGCCTGCTGCCGCCTCTGAAGGCTTTTGTGCTGCCGGGAGGGGACGAGGTGGCGGCCTTGTGCCACGTGTGTCGCACCGTCTGCCGTCGCGCCGAACGCCGTATTTTGGCCTTGGCCGAGGAGGTGCCCGTCTCGGGTGAATTGCTGGCCTACATCAACCGTCTGTCTGACTATTTGTTTGTCCTTTCCCGAAAAATCAATCAGGATAATAAAAAAGAAGAAATATTTTGGCAGAATTGTTGCAAGTGACATAAAATGTTATACTTTTGCCGAAAATATTGAGAGAACGAATATTATACACAAATTAAAGGCTTAGAAACTATGTATTGGACATTGGAATTGGCATCGAAACTGGAGGATGCCCCTTGGCCGGCAACTAAGGATGAACTGATTGATTATGCTATGCGTTCGGGTGCTCCGCTTGAAGTGATTGAAAACTTGCAGGAGATGGAAGATGAAGGCGAGATTTATGAAAGCATTGAAGATATCTGGCCCGATTATCCCAGCAAAGAGGATTTCTTCTTCAACGAGGAGGAGTATTGATTGCGCATATCTGAAGCAACAGTTTGCGGCGAATAGGTTAGAAATAAGGAAGGTGGTTCTGAGAGTCAGCGTCAATGACCGGTGAGCCGCCTTTCTCTTTTTTATTGGATGTAATAATGTAATAGATCGCATTTCGGGAATAATCATGGTTACACGCGAAATGAAAGGCTGTCGGCTGCCGTCATGGGACGGCCCTGACACGGTTTTTGAATGTAGAGATGAAGTGGTCCGGCTATTGAATGAGGTGTACGGCTACCGGCAATTCCGTGAACTTGAAATTTATAAGGATTTGTCCGTCGGAAAGGAGAAGGTGAGCCTGTCGCAGGGACAGCTCATCGAGCATGTCATCCGCGAGGCGGAGAAGGCGGAGGCCGGTCACGGAACTCCTGATAACGTGTTGCTGACGGCTCCCACCGGTTCGGGCAAGTCGCTGCTTTTCCAGCTGCCCGGCATTTATCTGGGGCGTGCCCGTGGGTTGCTCACGCTCGTCGTGTCACCCCTGAAAGCATTGATTGTCGACCAGGTGGAGAGCCTGCGAGACTTGGGATACGAGCGCGTGGCCTATGCCTCGTCCGACCTTTCGCCCGAACAGAAGGCGGAAGTCTACCGTCGGGTGCGCGAGGGGGAGGTGGATTTGTTCTACCTTTCGCCCGAATTGTTGCTGTCCTACGATATCCGCCACTTCGTGGGCGACCGCCGCATCGGGCTGGTGGTGATCGACGAGGCTCATACGGTGACCACCTGGGGCAAGGAGTTTCGCGTGGACTACTGGTTCCTGGGCCGCTACCTCTCCGGCCTGAAACAGACGCTGGGCTATGCCTTCCCGCTGTTTGCCCTGACGGCAACGGCTGTGTGGAACCCTGATGGAGGCAACGACATGGTGTTCGAAACTGTCCGTTCGTTGCAAATGGAGCCGTGTGTGCTCTACATCGGCACGGTGAAGCGCCGGGACATCGGTTTCGATATCCGCCGGTTACAATTAGAGGAAGGCGAAACCTACGACAAGGCCAAACAACGCACGGTGGCTGCCCGTGTGGACGATTTCCTGGACGGCCATAAAACCTTGCTCTATTATCCTTTCGCCGGCGGCATCGATATGCGGCTGAAGTCGTGGGTGAAGCCGGCCGACTGGCCGCTTGTGGCTTCTTACTACGGCAAGAAGGACAAGGTGCAGAAGGCGGCTATCGTGGATGCCTTCAAAGACGGGAGCAAGCGGCTGATCGTGGCTACCAAGGCTTTCGGTATGGGCGTCGACATCAGCGACATCGACCGTGTGTACCACGTGGCTCCGTCGAGTACGTTCGTAGACTATGTGCAGGAGATTGGCCGTGCCGCCCGCGACGCTTCCGTGCAGGGCATTTCGGCCACCGACTTCCACGAACGCGACTTCTATTACATGAACCGTCTGCACCAGATGGGAGCGATTGCTCAGGAACAGTTGGCCTTGATTTTGCGGAAGTTAGTGGAGGTATATCACATGAAAGGTGGTAAGAGCGAGATGCTGGTGTTTCTTTCCGACTTCGAGTTTGTGGTGAAGCTGCCGCGCATGAAAAACAAGCTGGAGTATGAGGCCGAGCTCGGTCAGCTCATCAAGACAGCTCTGTTGTGGCTGGAGGACGACATTCAGAAACGCTATGGGCGTCGGCTGATGGAGGTAAGTCCGCAGAACCTGCTGGTGGAGGGTTATGTGCAGGACAAGACGGGCGATGTCTTTGCCCGCGAGTATGCTGCCTATCTGACTCCGGTGGCAGGCGAGGAAGGCGTTTATCTGGCCCGTCTCGATCGCCTATGGGAGGAGCGCTTCTCCGAACTGGGCTATAAGGATTTCAAGCAGCGGCTGAACAACGGCACCCTCTGTGAGGGAGCGCGGGCTGTTTCCGTAGGCAGGCACGAAGTGCTGTTGAAAGAAGACGCCGACACGCTTCGCCGACGCATGGATGCTTTGTTCAAGAGCTTGATTGATTTGCTCAAGACGGCTTTGCTGAAGAGCAAAGGGCGTTTCGATGAAGAGGACCTGCGGGCCGTCTTTGCCGAGCATGGCATGGATGTGCGTTCCGCCAAGCGTTTTCTCGGCTCTCTGCTTGAGAGCCGCACGGAGGAGGGGCGCAGCGTGAGCTACATCAGTACACAGAAGAAGAAAGAGTCCAACGACCTGTCGTTCACGGTGACCCGCGGTTTCGACCTGCTGCTTTCCCGTTATCAGAAGCTTTTCGCCCAGCGCATCACGGGGCGGAAAGGCGACCGTCTCCAGTTCTACTGCACGCCTTTTTCCGACCTGAACATGCTGCTCAACCTGCTTTCCATGCTTGGCGGTCTGTCCTTCAGTGTGGCGGGCGGGGGCACGCCGTGCGTCCATGTGCGCCTCTGCGACGTGGAGACTTTGGAGCAACTGGCCGCTTCCGATGATTATCGCAACCTGATACTTGACGCTAACGAACGCCTGTTCGAGGATCAGGTCGGGCTGTTCAGGATGTTCTTCGGTTCCGACAAGCTGACCGACGAACAGCGCTGGGACTTCATTGAAGATTATTTCACCGGAAGCTCGGTGGAGGAACTGAAGCGGAAGTATTGTTAGCGCTTACTCATTCATTTTCTGATACGCCAGGCGTTCGTCACCGTTTGCCAGGTAGATGATGCCGCAATAGCGGAAACCGTGCTTTTGCAAGATGTGTTGCAGGATGTGGTTGTCGCGATGCGTGTCTGCCCGCAGGTTCTGCATTTGCGTGTAGCACCACTCCAGGCAGGCGGCCGCCACGCCGTGGCTGTCTTCTGTGCCGGCCAGGCGATGAATGGTGGCGTAGGGTCGCTCGTCGTCCAGCCATTGTCCCTCGTAGATACGGGCATACGTGGGGTCTTTGCCCGGAATGAAAGTGAACGTTCCGATGATATGCTCCTTCTCATTCAGGCATACGTAGCTGTTTCCTGCTTCTATATCCTTTTGTATCAGCTCTTTTTCGGGATATCCGCCTGTCCATTGCTTCAGGTTTCCGCTTTTCCGCATGATGCGCTTGCCTTGGTCGAAGATGTCCATCAGGCGGTCAATTTCCTCCATACGGGTCTTTCTGATTTGTATCATGAGCGGTCAGCGTTTTTGCAGATGGTCGAATACGATTTGTGCTATCTGTCCGATAATCATTTCTGTCCGCAGAGCGCTGTATCCCGAGTCTTTGACGAACACCGCCAAGATGTACCAGGTTCCATCGGGCAAGGTGATGAAGCCGATGTCGTTGGTGGCGCCTATGCGTCCGTCTGCTGTGACATATCCGCTTCCGGTCTTATGACCTATCGTGGCTTGGGTACCGGATAGCGGGGCCGGGAGGCGTGTCGTGCCGGTCCGGCAGGTGATCATCGTTTCTATTACGAAAGTCTTGTAAGGCTCTTTGAGGAGATCCGTTTCCAGGAAGCGCTTCAGAAGAACAGCCGCCGCATAAGGCGTGCTCCAGTTGCCTTTGCTGAGGCGATGGTCCTGTTGCATCTCCGCTTCGGTGTGGGCGATGGCAAAGTCCTCCGTACCTCCACATGCCCGGATGAAGGCATCTGTTTCGGTGGGCGATACGAGACGGTCAAACAGAATGTCGCAGGCGTTGTTGTCACTTTGTTGCAGGGTGTATTCCAACAAGTGGCGGATGGTGATGTCCATGCCGTCCGCAGGCATCTCTTGCAGGTATTGGTCTCTGAGCGGACTCCAAGTGCCGGTGGGCAAGTCAGCGGGAGTGATGCGAAGCGTCGTGTCGAGCGGCAGTCCGTGACGTTGCAGGTAGTCGCATACGGCCAAGGCCTGGTGGAACTTGAAGACGCTCATCATCTCGTAGCGCCCTTGATTATTGAGAGTCAGGCTGTCCCCTTCCTCTGTCAGGAGGGCGATGCCAACTTGTGCATCCAGTGTGTCCGTAAAGGCTTGTAGCGCTGTGCGAAGCTGTTCATGTCGATCCGGTTCGGTGTGGCAACCGTATGTCGTTAGAAAGAGAGCCGTCAGGGCGGCAACAATGAATATTTTCATGATGTATAAAAGTGCGCTTTTTAAAAGTAAAAATAGGAACCAACCTTTTCAGCTTGATTCCTATAACTCATTGTTTTTCAGCGGAAAGACAGGGATTCGAACCCTGGGAACAGTTGCCCGTTCACCGCATTTCGAGTGCGGCCCGATCGACCACTCCGGCATCTTTCCTTTGGCTTTGCGGTGCAAAGGTAGCATGTTTTCCGGAAAAATGTGCCGTTTTAATGGAATATTTTACATATATTTGCCCAAAATTTTAAATGTGAAGATTATGAAGAAGATTTTTAGTATTTTGTTGGTGGCCGTATGCTGCCTGACACTGGCCGCGCCCGCACAGGCTCAGCTTGTCAAGTGGGGCGTAAAAGGTGGTTTGAACATGGCTAAACTGGACTTTAAGGACGGACCTTCGAGTGACAATACGACGGGATTTTTTATAGGTCCTATGGCTGAGATTACTATACCTGTAGTGGGATTAGGCGTGGATGCAGCGGTGATGTATTCGCAGCGCGGTGAAGACGATTGGAAGCAGCAGGGCGTCGAGATACCTGTCAATCTGAAATATACGATTGGTTTGGGAAGTATGTTTGGAATATATGTGGCAGCGGGTCCCGATTTCTATTTCAATTTTAAGGATACAGAATGGGCCGGTTGGGATACAAAGACTACTCAGGTGGGATTGAATATCGGTGCCGGTTTTAAGTTGATCAAGCATTTGCAGTTAGGTGTGAACTATCAGATACCTTTGGGTGACTCGTTCTCCTGGAAAAACGTAGGAGATACGCTTGTCGATGAAATCAGCGGGAATGGTAAGACCAAGACCTGGCAGGTATCCTTGGCCTACATCTTCTGAAACGTTTTTTAGTAGTAAATCATAGTTGGCGCCGCTCTTCTTCGGATGGGCGGCGCTTTTTTGCGTTATCTTCAGATAGAAGTTGTATCTTTGCCGCATCAATGGAAAAGTTTGTCGATGTCATATTGCCCTTGCCCTTGCATGCTTGCTTCACGTATGCCTTGCCACCCGTAATGGATGGCGAGGTGCAGACGGGATGCAGGGTGGTGGTACCTTTCGGACGGAAGAAGTTCTATACCGGTATCGTGCGCGAGGTTCACGACCGGAAGCCGGAAGGTTACGAGGTGAAGGAAGTATCGGCTGTGCTCGACGGGCAGCCCATCTTGCTCCCCGTGCAGTTCAAGTTCTGGGAGTGGCTGGCCGACTATTACCTCTGCACGCTGGGCGACGTCTACAAGGCGGCTTTGCCTTCGGGCCTGAAGCTGGAGAGCGAGACGGTCGTGGAGTGTAATCCCGACTTCGAAGCCGAGGAGCCGCTCACCGAGCGCGAGCAGCGGGTGCTCGACCTGCTGGCCGCTGAACCCGTGCAGACGGTGACCCGGTTGGAGAAGGACAGCGGCTTGAAGAATGTCCTCGCCGTGGTCAAGGCTTTGCTTGACAAAGAGGCCATCTTTGTGAAGGAAGAGCTGAGGCGGACTTATAAGCCGAAGACCGAGACGCGCGTGCGCCTCACCGAAGCGGCGCGCAACGAACGTCGGCTGCACTTTTTCTTCGACGAGCTGCAACGCCGCGCTCCCAAGCAACTGGACCTGCTGATGAAGTATATCGAGCTTTCCGGTTGCCTCGGCGGACAGGCGGTCCGGGAGGTGTCGAAGTCGGAGCTGTTGAAGCGTTCGGGCGCCACGCCGGCCGTGTTCGCTGGGTTGGTGGACAAAGGAGTGTTCGAAGTTTATCACCGGGAGGTAGGTCGGCTGGCAACCGGTGTGCAGGCCCTGATGCCGCTCAACGAGCTGAACCCTCATCAGCAGCGGGCTTGTGACGAGATACGGGCGGCTTTCCGTGAAAAGAACGTCTGCCTGCTCCACGGGGTCACCTCCAGCGGCAAGACCGAACTCTATATCCACCTCATCGATGAGGCCGTCCGCCAAGGGAAACAGGTGCTCTACCTGCTGCCCGAGATAGCCCTGACCACCCAGATTACCGAGCGCTTGAAGCGTGTGTTCGGCGGCCGGTTGGGCGTATATCACTCCAAGTTTCCCGATGCCGAGCGAGTGGAAGTGTGGCAGAAGCAGCTTTCCTCCGCCCCCTACGACATCATCCTCGGTGTGCGCTCGTCTGTTTTTCTGCCGTTTACCCGATTAGGACTGGTCATTGTCGACGAGGAGCACGAGAATACCTATAAGCAGCAGGATCCCGCTCCCCGATACCATGCCCGCAACGCTGCCATCGTGCTGGCTTCCCTATGTGGTGCCAAGACCTTGCTGGGCACCGCCACGCCCAGTATAGAGAGCTGGTACAACGCCACTGAGGGAGGAAAATATGCCTTGGTGGAGCTCAAGGAACGCTATCAGGAAATCCAACTGCCCGAAATCATCCCCGTGGATATCAAGGAGCTGCAGCGCAAGAAGCGCATGAACGGCCCTTTCTCTCCCCTGTTGCTGCAATACGTGCGCGAGGCGCTGGAACAGAAGGAGCAGGTCATCCTCTTCCAAAACCGCCGCGGCTTCGCACCGATGATCGAGTGCCACACGTGCGGCTGGGTGCCCAAGTGCGCGAATTGCGACGTCAGCCTCACCTATCATAAAGGACTCAACCAGCTGACCTGCCATTACTGCGGCTATACGCAGCCCGTGCCTCGGCGGTGTCCTGCCTGCGAGGGAGTGGACTTGCGGAACCGTGGCTTCGGTACGGAGAAAATCGAAGACGAGGTGAAGGCGCTTTTCCCTGAGGCGCGCGTGGCCCGCATGGACCTCGACACCACCCGCACCCGTGCGGCTTATGAGCGCATCATCGCCGATTTCGAACAGGGACGCACGGACATCCTCATCGGCACGCAGATGGTTTCCAAGGGATTGGACTTCGACCACGTCAGCGTGGTGGGCATCCTCAGTGCCGACACCATGCTCAATTATCCCGACTTCCGCGCTTACGAGCGCGCCTTCCAGCTGATGGCGCAGGTGGCGGGTCGGGCCGGGCGCAAGAACAAGCGTGGGCGGGTGGTGTTGCAAACCAAGAGCGTCGACCATCCCATCATCCCGCAGGTCATCCGAAACGACTTTGAAAGCATGGTGGCGGGCCAGCTGGCCGAGCGTCAGATGTTTCGCTATCCGCCCTACTATCGGTTGGTCTATGTCTATCTGAAGCATCGCAATGAAGCATTGCTCGACATGATGGCGCAGGCCATGGGAGCCAAGCTGCGCGCCGTCTTCGGTCAGCGGGTGCTGGGACCTGACAAGCCGCCCGTGGCCCGCATACAGACGTTGTTCATCCGCAAGCTGGTGGTGAAGATCGAGATGAACGCTTCGATGGCGCGTGCCCGGCAACTGCTGCAACAGGTGCAGCGGGAGATGGTGGCCGAAGACCGTTTCAAGTCGCTCATCGTTTACTACGATGTCGATCCGATGTAGAATATTAAGAATATATATAATATGGAAAAGAAAGACTTGACTATCCCCAAGAAACATCGCATCCTGTTTGTCTGCCTGGGCAACATCTGCCGCTCTTCTTCGGCCGAAGGCGTCATGAAGCGTCTGGTGGAAGAGGCCGGACGGAGCGATGAATTTATGATAGATTCGGCCGGCATTCTGAGCTATCATCAGGGCGAACTGCCCGATCCGAGGATGCGTGCACATGCCGCCCGCCGCGGTTACAATCTGGTGCACCGCTCACGCCCTGTCCGCACCGCAGATTTTGATGACTTCGACCTTATCATCGGCATGGACGACCGCAACATCGAGGACCTGAAAGAGCGTGCCCCTTCACTGGAGGCGGAGCGGAAAATCCGTCGCATGACCGACTTCTGCACTCGCTTCACGCATGCCGACCACGTGCCCGATCCTTATTACGGTGGTGCCGAGGGCTTTGAGTATGTGCTCGATCTGCTGGAGGACGCCTGTGCGGGGCTACTTGGGGAGCTAATTGATAATTGATAATGGATAATTGAGAATTACCTAAGAGGGCAAAGAAAATAATTATCCATTCTCCATTATCCATTCTCAATTAACCATGGTACACATCGTGATAGTGCCGCTTCTCCTCGTTGAGGCTGCATGTGGCGTCGATGCCGGCCTGTCGAAGGGTTTCGGCGATTTCGTTGAGCTGCATGCGGGGCACACGGCCGATGTAGTACAGACGGTAGCGGTAGGTCCTGTCCAACACCTCCATGACATGCGTGGCGTTCGGCTCGCGGGCGAAGTCAAAGTTCACCTTCAGCAGGTCGCTGTAGGCATAATGGATTTCGCGGCCGGCGCTGACGATGGTCAGGCGGTCGGCTTCCAGGCGGAGGTAGCAAAAGCGCACCTGTAGCAGATAGATGCAGTAGAGGCTCATGCCGAAGAAGAGGAGGGGCAGGGCAACGCCTGTCCAGCGGCTGATGTCCAGCGTGTGGAACGTCATGCTGAGGCAGGCGACGAACAGCACGAAATACCAGAACATGTAGAGCGACAGGCGGCGGTAGACGGTCGTCCCTGTCGGCCTTATTCCTCCTTCCGCGGCGACGGTCGGGAGATTGTCGAAAGGAATGCCGCGGCTCACCAGCGTGCGTACCAACGATGTGGGATGATGGCGCAGGTGGACAATCAGAATTTTTTCTTCGCCCGATTTCAGGCGCAGAGTCAGGATGCCGGGTCCGTAGACGTTGGCCGGACTGTGGCGTTCGGGTTCGGGCGTGTGGCGTCGCATGAAGCTGAAGCCGGCTATCTGTTCCGGTGTCAGGCGGTTCCGTCGCAGGAAGCGCAGGGCGCGCTGTTCTTCTTTGGCAGTGGGTTTCATGGTGCTGTTTGGTTCGGTTTATTCTCTTCTTGTTTCTTCAGTTCAGGATAGCTGATGCGTGTGTGATAGATGGTTTTCAGCTTCTCCTTGAACACATCCTTTACGGTGGCAATGTCCCGGAACGTGATGGGGCATTGCTTGAAGTAGCCTTCATTCACCTGTGAGTCAATGATTTTGTCCACCAGGTTTCCGATGCTTTCCTCGGTGTATTCGGTCAGGCTGCGCGAGGCGGCTTCCACCGAGTCGGCCATCATCAGGACGGCCTGTTCCTTGGTGAAGGGGTTGGGGCCGGGGTAGGTGAACAGCGACTCGTCCGGTTCCTCGCCCGGATGTTCGTTTTTCCACGAGATGTAGAAGTACTTCGTCTTTCCCCGTCCGTGGTGGGTGGTGATGAAGTCCTTGATGACCTTGGGCAGGTTGTTCTTTTCGGCCAGCTTCACGCCGTCGGTGACGTGGCTGATGACCACCTGTGCGCTCTGCTCGTAGCTCAGGTTCTTGTGCGGATTGATGCCTCCCCGCTGGTTGTCAGTGAAGAACACGGGATTCTCCATCTTGCCGATGTCGTGGTAGAGGGCGCCGGTACGCACCAGCTGACTCTTGGCGCCGATGCGGTTGGCAGCCTCGGCGGCCAGATTGGCCACCTGCATGGAGTGCTGGAAGGTGCCCGGCACGGTCTCGGACATGCGGTGCAGCAGCGGGGAGTTGATGTTGGACAGCTCGACGAGCGTCACGTTCGATGTAAAACCAAAGGTCTTCTCCAGCAGGAAGAGCAGCGGGTAGGTGAAGAGCAGGAAGATGCCGTTGATGATGAAGTAGATGTACATCCGCCCGTTCAGCTTCGACAAGTCATTCTCCGTAATCAGCTCGAAGGCGAAGTACACGGCCGCATACGTGAGGAACACCAGTCCCGCCGTCTTGAACAGCTGCGAGCGTTGCGAGAGCTCGCGCAGGCTGAAGATGGCCACTAATCCTGCCGCCACCTGCAGGAGGATGAACTCATGGGGATAGCGCAGGCAGATGGAGCACGTCAGGATGGTGATGACGTGGGTGATGAAGGCCGTGCGCGAATCGAGGAACACACGGATGATGACCGGCAGCATGGCGTAGGGCAGCATATACACGTTGAACAGACTCCGGCCGACCATGACGCCCGTGACGACGCAGTAAATCATGATGAGGGCGAAGAGCAGCGACAGGCTCCCCTTGCGGTTGTAATATTCTTTGCGGAAAAGATCCAGATAGAGCATGAAGCACAGCATGAAGATGCCCACGTATAGGATTTGTCCGCCCAGCATCATTCGCTTCTGTCCGGCGGAGTCGCTGCGCTTGATAGACTCCTTGCGCAGGCTTTCGAGGATGTTGTAGGTCTCCGGCCCGACAATCTCGCCGCGGTCGATGATTTTCTGTCCGCTCAGCACGATGCCGTTGGCCCACGAATAGTTCTCCAGCATCTCCTTGCGGGCCGCTTCCGTGCGTGCCTCGTCAAATGTCAGGTTGGCGTTCAGGTAGTCGTTCAGGGGGCATTGGCGCAGGATGTGAGGATTGTAGCGCAGGGTATCGGCCGTCAGAATATAGTGGTAGGCCGACTTGACGGTAAACAGCCTGCCGGTGCTTTGCTGGCGGGCCATCTTGTCGCTCACGGTCATGATGCTCCGCGTGCTGTCCCGGCGCAGCGTCTCCATATCCTCGGACGACAGGATGCCGGCTCCGTAGACCTCCTTCAGCTTTTTCTCGATGTGTTGCAGGTAGCCGGAGTTCAGCCGCGTGAGGTTGGGGTTGCTCTGGTAGTCGTTCCTCAGCTTCTTCAGCCCCTCGGTCTCGACGTCCTTATTCTCCTGAAAATAAGGTTGGAAGCGGGCGAGGATGCTGTCCTGCTCGTGCCGCACCACCTCGTCCGTCTTGTAGATGGGGAAGTCGAAAGTGGCTATCAGCTGGCCGTACTTCCAAGGCTTGTTGATGTCAAATTGATAGTTGAACTTCCCGTCGCGGGGCAGGGAATAGACGATGACCGCCACCGTGCCGATGAAGAGCAGGGCTTTGTATAGCAAATCTCTATAAAAGTTGGGCTTTTTCTTGTTGCTTTTATTCATGTCGCTCTAATTTTTTGCGAAAAGTACGAAAAAAAACCATGATATGGAAAAAAAGGCGTAATTTTGCTGCCTAAAATATAATATAGTAAGGTACATTATGACAGAAAGAAGAGTCAGAGTCCGTTTTGCCCCGAGTCCTACGGGCGCTTTGCACATCGGCGGCGTGCGCACCGCCTTGTACAACTACCTCTTTGCCCGCCAGCACGGGGGCGATTTGATTTTCCGCATTGAAGACACCGACAGCAACCGCTTCGTGCCGGGAGCCGAGGAGTATATCCTGGAGTCGTTCAAGTGGCTGGGCATCCCGTTTGACGAGGGCGTCAGCTTCGGGGGCGACCACGGCCCTTACCGCCAGTCCGAACGCCGCGACATCTACAAAAAATATGTGAAGGTGCTGCTCGACGCAGGCAAGGCCTACATCGCCTTCGACACGCCCGAGGAGCTGGACGCCAAGCGCAAGGAGGTGGCCAACTTCCAGTATGACGCCTCGACCCGCATGCAGATGCGCAACTCGCTGACCCTGCCTGCGGAGGAAGTGGACAAACTGATAGCCGAAGGAAAACAATACGTGGTGCGCTTCAAGATAGAACCGAACGAAGACGTGCATGTGCACGACCTGATACGCGGCGAGGTGGTCATCAACTCATCCATCCTCGACGACAAGGTGCTTTACAAATCGGCCGACGAACTGCCCACGTATCACCTGGCCAACATCGTGGACGACCATCTGATGGAGGTGTCCCACGTCATCCGCGGCGAAGAGTGGCTACCCTCCGCCCCGCTGCACGTGCTGCTTTATCGGGCTTTCGGCTGGGAAGACACTATGCCGGAGTTTGCCCATCTGCCCCTCTTGCTGAAGCCCGAAGGCAACGGCAAGCTGAGCAAGCGCGATGGCGACCGTCTGGGTTTCCCTGTGTTCCCCTTGGAATGGCACGATCCCAAGACGGGTGAAGTGTCTTCCGGCTATCGGGAGGCGGGCTACCTGCCCGAAGCGGTCATCAACTTCCTCGCCCTGCTGGGATGGAATCCGGGCAACGACCAGGAACTGATGTCGATGGACGAACTGGTGAAGCTGTTCAGCCTGAGTCATTGCAGCAAGGCGGGTGCCAAGTTTGACTACAAGAAAGGAATATGGTTCAACCACGAATACATCCTGCGGAAGCCCGACGCCGAAGTGGCGGAGCTCTTCAAGCCGGTACTGGCTGCCCAAGGCATAGACCCCTCGGCTTATAGCGACGAGTACCTGACGCGTGTCGTAGGCTTGGTCAAAGGCCGTGTCAACTTCGTCAAGGAAATCTGGGATCAGGCACGATTCTTCTTCAAGGCTCCGGAGACGTATGCCGAGAAGGACGTGAAGAAACGCTGGTCGGAAGACACGCCCCGCATCATGGAAGAATTGACGGAGGTTTTGCAGAACATTGACGACTTCTCCTCCAAACCTTCCGAGGAGATTGTCATCGGCTGGATTACCGAAAAGGGTTACCACATGGGCAACGTGATGAACGCCTTCCGCCTGGCTGTGGTGGGCGAGTGCAAGGGACCGCACATGTTCGACATCACCGAACTGCTGGGCAAGGAGGAAACCATCCGCCGCATCCGGCGGGCTGTGGAGGTTTTGAAATAGCCGTTTATATTACATCTTTATTATATATACAGCGCTTCCTCGCCGCTTCATGCCATATCGCATGAGGTTGCGAGGAAGCGTTGTATGAGGGGGTGACGCCGTGTATCGTCCGGCAGTGAGGGTGTATGCCATGAGGACGTCATGTCATACGGTGTGTCTCATTCCTTGTACCAGCCGGCGTACATCAGGTAGTTGTGCGCGATTTTCTGGTTCAGCTCCTTGGCCTGTTCGGGGTCTACCTTCTTGATGAACTTGGCGGGTACGCCTCCCCAGATGCTTCCCGGCTCGATGACCGTGTGGCTCAGCACCAGCGAACCGGCGGCTACGATGGCGCCTTCGCCCACGACGGCGTGGTCCAGCAGTGTGGAGCCCATGCCGATGAGGGCATAGTCTTTCACCGTGGCGCCGTGGATGGTGACGTTGTGCCCGACGGACACGTGGTCGCCTATCTCGATGGTCGATTTTTCGTAGAGCGTGTGGAGCACGCTGCCGTCTTGGATGTTCACTCCGTTGCCGATGCGGATGGAATTGACGTCGCCGCGCAGTACGGTGTTGAACCATATGCTGCAATCACGGCCCATCTTTACGTCGCCCACGATGGTGGCATTGTCGGCCAGGTAACAGTTTTCTCCTATTTCGGGCGTAAAGCCTCTTACAGATTTGATAAGTGCCATTTTTTTAGCGGTTAGTGATTATTTAAATTGCCTTGCAGGCCTTCTCCAGCCATCGGCGTTCGTCTTCATCGAGGTTGGGGGCGAGTTGTTCGTACACCTTGCGGTGGTATTGGTTCAGCCAGTCAATCTCTTCCGCGTTCAGCAGGCTGCGGACGATGCCGCGGGTGCAGATGGGGCAGAGGGTGACGGTCTCGAACTTCAGGTAGCGGCCGAACAGGCCTTCGCCCGCGGGGACGGTAAGCAGAAGATTTTCCGTGCGGACACCGTGGCTGCCGGCTTTGTAGACACCCGGTTCGTTGCTGGTGACCATGCCCGGACGCAGGCAGACGGGATTTTCGTTCATGCGGATGCTCTGCGGGCCTTCGTGTACGTTGAGAAAATGTCCCACGCCGTGCCCCGTGCCGTGCAGGAAGTTCATGCGGTGTTGCCAGATGGGCATGCGGGCCAGCACGTCGAGTTGCGCCCCCCGCGTGCCTTCGGGGAAGACGGCCATCGCCAAGTCGATGTGTCCCCTTAATATTAAGGTGTAGTCGGCCTTTTCTTCGTCGGTGAGAGGTCCCAGGGCGATGGTGCGGGTAATGTCCGTGGTGCCGTCCAGGTATTGTGCGCCCGAGTCGAGCAGCAGGAAGCCGCGGGGTTCCAGTGGGATGTCCGTTTCGGGCGTGGCTTCGTAGTGGACGATGGCTGCGTGTACCCCATATCCGGCGATGGTGTCGAAGCTTTCGCCCATGTAGAGCGGCTGGGCGGCACGCGGCTCGTGTAGCTTCTTGTCCACGCTGATTTCCGTCTCTTTGCCTTGGGGCACGGCTTCTTCCAGCCACTTCAGAAACTTGACCAGCGCCACGCCGTCTCGCCGCATGGCTTGCCGCAGGCCTGCTATTTCCCGTTCGTTGCGCACGGCTTTCAGCAGGGCTACGGGCGAGGCGGCCTCGATGACGCGGCAGTGTGTCGGCAAGGCCGAGCGCACGGTGTAGTTAGTCTTGCCCGGCTCCAGCATCAGGCTTCCCGACGGAAGCTGGGCGAGGTAGGCGTCAATCTCTTGATAGGTATGCAGCGCTACGCCTGCCTCGTGCAGGTGTGAGGCCACCTCGGACGTCACCTTTCGGGAGTTTATGAAATAATGCGCCTCCTCTTGCTCTATCAGCAGGTAGCTGACAATGACCGGATTGCAGTGCACGTCGTTGCCGCGCAGGTTCAGAGCCCATGCGATTTCGTCGAGGGCAGAGAGCAGCAGGCGGTCCGCTCCGGCTTTTCTCATCTCGGTGCGTATTTCAATCAGCTTCTCAGCGCAGGAACGTCCGGCGTACTTTGTCTCGTGGATGAAGGCTGTGCCCAAGGGGATTTCCGGCCGGTCGGCCCAAATCTGTTCCATCGGGTCGCCGGCGTTTTTAAGGATGATGCCTCGGGAGGTCAGCTCTTGCTGAAGCGTGCGGACAGCGTTGGTGGCGAAGACCCGGCCGTCGATGCTAACGCTCTGCCCCTCCTTCAGTCGTGCAGACAGAAATGCCGGAATGGAAGGCGTTTCGGGCAGCATTTCCTTGTAGAGGTCAATGCCGGTGCCCTCCAGTTGCCGGGCGGCTTGCAGGAAGTAGCGCGAGTCGGTCCATAGGCCGGCTTCCTCTTGCGTGACCACTACGGTGCCGGCCGAGCCGGTGAAGCCCGAAATCCATTCACGGCTCTGCCAGTGTGGAGCCACGTATTCGCTCAGGTGCGGGTCGGTGCTGGGAACAATGAATGCATCGGTTCCGGCCTGTTTCATCCACGTGCGGAGAGCTTGGATGCGTTTTGAAATGATGTTGTCCATAAGCTGTTGTATATGAAAGATTTAAAAATCAAGTAAATGTGATGTCCATGGTGCATCGGGCAAAACGGCAATCAAAAATACATAAAGAAGACGGGCAATGCAAGCTTTTGCCGGGATTTTGAACTTGCTCCTTCCGTCGAGCTCCTCCGATGGCTTCCTGAGAGGCAGAATATCTGCCTGTATGTTAATATTTTGCAGAAAGTCTTTGCGGATAAAGAAAATATGTGTACTTTTGCGGCTCGAATTAATCGCTAGATTTTTAAACATTAACTTTTAAACTGATTTAAAACAATGATTGTAGTACCTGTAAAAGAAGGCGAAAACATTGAGAAGGCGCTGAAGAAGTTCAAGCGTAAATTTGAAAAGACTGGCATCATTAAGGAATTGAGAAGCAGACAGCAGTTTGACAAACCGTCTGTTGTTAAAAGACTTAAGAAAGAACGTGCCGTTTACGTTCAGAAACTTCAGCAAATAGAAGATTAATAATTCGTAAAATCCTTTGAATTATTGATTTCTTTTCATACATTCGTTGCATAATTATAATTGTAGCGATATGTTGCTGGCGGACACTTTTCTTGACTATCTGCGTTACGAACGGAATTATTCCGAGGACACTGTAAAGGCTTACGGTGAGGATATCCGGCAGTTTCAGGAGTTTGGCGGGGAAAGCGTCGGTCTTCAGTCTCCTCCGGAGGTGGTGGCAGACGTGGTTCGCGAATGGATGATGCATTTGATGGATCACGGTTATGCGACAACTTCCGTGAATCGCAAACTGAGTTCGCTGAGGTCATATTATAAATTCCTTTTAAGAAAAGGCGAAGTGAAGGCGGATCCGTTGCGTAAGATTACGGGTCCTAAGAACAAAAAGCACTTGCCGGTGTTCTTAAAGGAAGGTGATATGAATCGTTTGTTGGACGAGGTGGATTTTGGAGAAGGGTTTGAGGGTTGCCGTGACCATCTGGTCGTTGCGATGTTCTATGCCACAGGCATGCGACTTTCGGAACTGATAGGTTTGGACAACGGCAGCGTTGATTTCGCTGGTGGGGTAATTAAAGTTACCGGTAAGCGGAACAAACAGCGCCTGATTCCCTTTGGCGAAGAGTTGCGGACGGAGATGGAAGCGTACGTCAGGCTGCGGGACGAGACTGTTCGGAATCGCTCGGATGCTTTTTTTATCCGGAAGACGGGCGAACGGCTCTATCCTGGTATCGTGAGGAAGATTGTGACGCGAAACCTTGCGAAAGTGGTGACCGTGAAGAAGCGGAGCCCTCACGTGTTGCGACACACCTTTGCGACGAGCATGCTGAATCATGAGGCAGAGCTTGGAGCTATCAAGGAACTGTTGGGGCATGAGAGTGTGGCAACTACCGAAATCTACACGCACACGACTTTCGAGGAACTTAAAAAAGTGTATAACCAAGCCCACCCTCGGGCTTAAAGAAAAGGAGGTATGTATGGAAATTAGAATTCAATCAATTCACTTTGACGCATCAGAGCAATTGCAAGCTTTTATTCAGAAAAAAGCTGCGAAGTTGGAGCGATTTTATGATGATATACAGAAAGTAGAGGTGTCATTGAAGGTAGTTAAACCAGAGACAGCCGAAAACAAGGAAGCCGGAGTGAAAGTTTTGGTTCCCAATGGCGAATTGTATGCGAACAAGGTTTGTGACACGTTTGAGGAAGCGGTAGACTTATGTCTGGAAGCTTTGGAAAAACAGCTGGTTAAGTACAAGGAAAAAATACGTAATAAATAAAAAACCTGCAAAAATTTTGCGGGAATGAAATAAATGCCTAAATTTGCAGCCGTTTCGCACACGGTATAGCAGCGAACGGCTGCAAAACTG
>CALUFR010000067.1 GCA_944319875.1 uncultured Bacteroides sp. | reverse complement strand
GTCGGGCGCAGAGTCGAGGATGACGCGGATGGCGAACAGGTCATACACGCCCTCGAAAGGACATTGCTGCTTCTTCATCTTCTGGTAGATGGAGTGGATGGACTTGGTGCGTCCCTTGATGTGGAACTTCAGCCCGGCTTCCTCCAGCTTCTTCCGGATGGGGCCGATGAAAGCCTCGATGTATTTGTCGCGGGCGGCCTTGGTGGCGTTCAGCTTGTCCTTGATGTGATAGTAGACGTCGTGCTCGGTGTACTTCAGCGAGAGGTCTTCCAGTTCCGACTTCAGTTTGTACAGGCCCAACTTGTGCGCCAGGGGCGCGTAGAGGTAGGCCGCTTCACCCGCTACCTTGCGCCGCGCTTCGTCGTTGGAGGCGTCCTTTATCTGGCGCATCACGTTGACGCGGTCGGCTATCATGATGAGGATGACGCGCATGTCTTCGGCGAAGGAGAGGAGCAGGTTGCGGAAGTTCTCGGACTCGATGGTGGGGCTCTTGGCATAGAGCTCGTTTACGCGGATGATGCCGCGGATGATGCCCGCCACGTCCTCGCCATATTCACGATGGATATCTTCGGTCGTACATAGTCCGTTTTTCACCGCCTCGTGGAGCATCAGGGCCAGGATGGAGGCCCGGCGCATCCCTATTTCTTCGGCCACGACGACGGCCGTTTGCATATCCTTGATGACGGGGTTCAGTCCGAACACGTCGCGATGCAGGGCACCGGTGGCGGCGCAGGCCACGAGGTGTGCCTTCAGCTTGCGGCAATCACCCGGCGACAACGTGTCGCCCGAGAGTTGCAATAACTTGCGGTAGAGAGGAACAAGCATTTCCTTCTCCTTCTCATTAAAAAAGGAATTTGCGTCCATAACGTGTCCTGTTTGATGGTTACAAGCGCAAAGTTAGTATTCTTTGCTTCAATTCATGCGGTTTGGTGCGTTTTTTTTCGTGAACGGGATGGGCTCACAATTCATTATAGTCAGGAACATCGGGCAGGAACGTATATCGCCCGTTGGCATAATCCATGCGGCAACAATAGTGTTGCAGGCCGTTGCTCACAATCAGGTAGTCCACCCGGAGCACCATGTTGTAGCGGGTAATCTGGTCGAAGACGGCTTGGGTAATCTGTACGTCGGGCGCCTTGTATTCCATAATCATGCGGGCCGAGAGGTCGCGGCGGTAGAGGACGGTGTCGCAACGTTTTCGCGTGCCGTTGAGCCGCACCTGCACTTCGTTGGCCATCAGCGCCTGCGGGTAGCCTTTGTAGGCTATCAGGAAATGGACAAAGTGCTGGCGCACCCACTCCTCGGGCGTCAGGGCCACGTAGCGGCGGCGGATGGCGTCGAAGATCACCCGTTTGCCGTCGCGTACGGCAATTTGGGCGTCAAAGGCCGGCAGGTTCAGTGAAAGCATTGGCGGTTTCTGTTTATACGGTTACTCTTAATCGGAGGCAAAAATACGCAAAACAGACGGAATAACCGCAAGTTTCTCCGTTTCGGTTTCCCCGTTTTCTTGCGATGAACGCATGAAAATCCGCTTTTTTCTTTTTCCGTCTTTCTAATTATTGTATTTTTGCGTTCGTAGAAAGACGTGCCGATGCAAAGACGCCGCTCTACGACCATATCCTAATCCTTATAGATTAAAGAAATCTTATGAAGACAAAAGAAGAAATCGTAGCCAACTGGCTGCCACGCTACACCAAACGACCTCTGGAAGACTTCAGCGAATACATCCTGCTGACTAACTTCAACAAGTATGTGGAGCTGTTCGCCGAGAAGTTCAATGTGCCCGTTCTGGGGCGTGACGCCAACATGACATCGGCCAGCGCCGAAGGTATTACCATTATTAATTTCGGCATGGGTAGCCCTAATGCAGCCATCATTATGGACCTGCTGAGCGCCATTCATCCTAAAGCCTGCCTGTTCTTGGGCAAGTGTGGAGGCATCAGCAAGAAGAACAGGATAGGGGACTTGATTCTTCCCATAGCGGCTATCCGTGGTGAAGGAACATCGAACGATTATTTCCCTCCCGAGGTACCCGCATTGCCGGCCTTCATGCTACAGCGCGCCGTGTCATCGGCCATCCGCGACTATGCCCGCGACTATTGGACCGGAACCGTCTACACCACCAACCGACGTATTTGGGAGCACGACGACAAATTCAAGGAATACCTCATAAAGACACGCGCCATGGCGGTGGACATGGAGACGGCCACTCTCTTCAGTTGCGGATTTGCCAACCACATCCCCACGGGAGCCTTGTTGTTAGTGTCCGACCAGCCCATGATCCCCGAAGGGGTGAAAACTGACAGAAGCGACAACCTGGTGACGCAGAACTTCGTGGCCGGGCACGTGGAAATCGGCATAGAGTCGCTCCGCATGATTATCGACGAAAAGAAGACGGTGAAGCACCTGAAGTTCGACTGGTAAGACTATGGCAAAGCTGGAACTCACGTGCGACGACATCCTGAAGGAACTTCGGGCGAAGCAGTACCGTCCTCTCTATTATCTGATGGGCGAAGAAGATTACTATATAGACCTGATAGCCGACTACATCGAAGAGAACGTGCTGACTGACGAGGAAAAGGAATTCAACCAGACGGTGATGTATGGAGCCGATGTGGATATCGCGACCATCATTAATGCGGCCAAACGCTATCCGATGATGGCCGAGCGGCAAGTCATCATCGTCAAGGAAGCGCAGGCCATACGTGGTATGGAAGAGATGAGCTATTACTTGCAGAAGCCGCAGCTATCCACCATCCTTGTCCTCTGCCACAAGCATGGCACGCTGGATCGTCGCAAGAAACTGGCAGGCGAGATAGAGAAGGCGGGAGGCATCGTATTCGAATCAAAAAAAGTGCGTGAGAACCAGTTGCCTGCCTTTATTACTTCCTACCTGAAGCGCAAAGGGGTAGATATAGAACCGAAGGCTTCGCAGATGGTAGGAGAATTTGTGGGAACCGATTTGAGCCGCCTGACGGGCGAACTGGACAAACTGATTATCACGCTACCAAAAGGTTTGACAAGAGTGACGCCCGAACAGGTGGAGCGAAACATCGGAATCAGCAAAGATTATAACAATTTCGAACTTCGGGCAGCTTTGGTCGAGAAGGATGTCT
Organism: uncultured Bacteroides sp.; assembly: GCA_944319875.1. Lineage (GTDB taxonomy): Bacteria > Bacteroidota > Bacteroidia > Bacteroidales > Bacteroidaceae > Bacteroides. The sequence goes on along the minus strand of CALUFR010000067.1, from coordinate 8,356 downwards.
TAAAAGCAAACAGAATAGTAAAATACTTTGAAGAAAATCCAAAAAACAATCCTGTTCAAGTGACTTTATCTTTACTTTTTGGTTTCTTCTCAAACTTGATGATGGCCTACTATGCACCTGAAAAAACGGAGCAAGGCGTTGCCGCTTTCCTGGATTTGAAGTCGCCCTGGCAGGCCCGCGAATACCTGACCGCCATGCGTCGCTATAGCGGGATAAAGACTTTGCAGATCATTGGAGAGATACGCACTGCCGATGCACGGTCGAAAGGAGTGGAGAACGGCTCAATGAGCGATGGCGACATTCTGCGGGAACTGGTGTTTAAAATTCTGCATTGATGGGCAAGTAGCCGGCATTTTTCTAAAAGAGTCGCATTGACGAATATAAAAACAGGCCGTAGCTGGCTGTATCACAATAATTTAAGCAAATATAAACGGCCTGAGAATGCGATTTTTCCTTTCGATCGCCCATTCCTGCGGAAAAAACAGCGGGAAATTACAATTATAAAGTAGAAACCGTCAAGAGATCGCGAATAAATATATAAATCCGTGTTACTCGTATCATCTTCGGATGAATATGATTGCTTCTTGCTGTCCTTTCCGGGCGGCTGTTAGTTGCAATCGCAACGATAGATCTTTTCATTTGTAATAATCACATAAAAGTACAGGTGTAATAGGTAAGTCTTATTTAATATAAGTGTAATATTTACACATGTTATTTCTGCATATAAGCATAATTTTAAGAGCGTAAAATGATGCATTACATTTATATCTTCTAAAAATTAAATGCCATAGATAAATGTCTTATATAGTTATTTATCAGTGGAATACCGTTATTTGATACAGCGATGGTTTTATGTGTGGAGTGGGTGACTGATTACTTTTGTAAAACATTGGGTGTAATGGTGGTTTTAGTATGTTATGTTGCTTGTAATCAGTAGATAACACGATTTTAATAAAGTCTTATCTGTGTGGATAGTTTACGACTTTTCTTTGTTGAAGATCCTTTATTATTAATTTTGGAATATAACAGTGATAATTGTAATATTAAAGAATTACGATAATATATTTGCTTTTGTAAAACCAAATATTTACCTTTGTAACCGATAAAAACATTGAATACTTTCGTAATATCTTCCTGTTATGAGCATCAAAGATCGCATTAAAATGATTATGGAACGGGAAAAGCTGACTGCCGGAGCTTTTGCCGAAAGCATTGGAGTGGCTCAGGCTACTATCTCCCATATTCTGGGATCACGCAACAAGTATCCCAGCATGGATGTCATAATGCGCCTGCACAATCGTTACCCGGATGTGAGTCTTTCGTGGTTGTTGACGGGTGAAGGATCAATGGGAAGTGGCAATGTCGCCGGGGAGACAGAAATGGATGGCGGAGACTATCCGCTATTCGCTGAGAATGCGAAAAACGCGTCCGACGGACCGGATGGCGCGGAAAATCGTCAGGAAATGCCCTTAGAAAGCCCTTCTAAGCATACGAAAGAGATTGTAAAACAGGAGATTGTCTACAAAGAAAGGCCTCCCAGAAAAATCACTGAAATACGGATTTTCTTTGATGACAACACGTACGAGACTTTCACGCCTGCCCGTTGAAGCGTAAAACGTTGTTTTCATTTGCTTCTGCGTTCACCTTTCACTATCTTTGCCCCAAAATCCATTCTTATATTATAGTAATGAAAAAATATATCTTAGATTTGACAGTTACGGAGAACGTTCGTCTGCATGCCCATTATGTGCTGTTGAAGCTGACGTCCCTCCAATCGGAACTGCCGGAGATGCTGCCTGGCCAATTCGCGGAAATCCGTGTGGACGGCTCGCCTACTACGTTCCTGCGTCGCCCTATTTCCATTAATTACGTGAACAGGCAACGCAACGAGGTATGGTTCCTGATCCAGCTCGTAGGAGACGGAACAAAGCGTCTCGGCGAGGCAAAAACGGGCGATATAATCAATGTAGTGCTTCCCTTGGGAAACGGCTTCACCATGCCTGAAAAACCTTCGGACAAACTGTTGCTGGTAGGTGGTGGCGTGGGTACCGCTCCGTTACTCTACTTAGGCGAACAACTGAAGCAACAGGGATGTCGCCCCACCTTCCTGTTGGGTGCCCGCAGCGACAAAGACCTGTTGCAGCTTGATCTGTTTGCCTCCTACGGTGATGTGTATATGACGACCGAGGACGGTAGCTACGGTGAAAAAGGCTTCGTAACGCAGCATTCCATTCTGGAGCAGGTAAAATTTGAGCGCATTTATACTTGCGGTCCCAAGCCGATGATGATGGCTGTGGCACGTTATGCCAAAGCGAAAGGGATCAGCTGCGAAGTATCTCTGGAAAACAAGATGGCATGTGGTGTAGGTGCCTGCCTTTGCTGTGTGGAAAACACCGATGAAGGGCACTTGTGTGTATGTAAAGAAGGTCCCGTATTTAATATAAATAAACTGTTATGGCAGATTTAAATGTAAAGATTGGTGATTTACAAATGAAAAACCCGATAATGACCGCTTCCGGGACTTTCGGCTACGGTGAAGAATTTGCCGATTTCATCGATTTGGAGCGAATAGGCGGTATCATTGTAAAGGGTACGACCCTTCACAAACGTGAAGGAAACCCGTATCCGCGTATGGCGGAGACACCTTCGGGTATGTTAAACGCTGTGGGACTGCAAAATAAGGGTGTACATTACTTCGTTGAACACATTTATCCCCGTATCAAGGACATCCGAACCAATATGATTGTAAACGTATCGGGGTCGGCCATTGAAGATTATGCCGAAACGGCCTCTATTATTAATGAACTTGACAAAATTCCTGCCATTGAATTGAACATATCCTGCCCCAATGTGAAGCAGGGAGGAATGGCTTTCGGCGTGACCGCCAAGGGGGCTGAAGAAGTGGTCAAAGCAGTGCGCCAAGTGTATAAAAAAACGCTTATTGTGAAACTTTCGCCCAACGTAACGGACATCACGGAGATAGCCCGCGCGGCCGAAAACGGTGGAGCAGACAGCGTTTCGCTCATCAATACCCTGTTAGGCATGGCTATAGACGCCGAGAAACGCCGTCCGCTGCTCTCTACAGTGACGGGAGGCATGTCAGGAGCAGCCGTAAAGCCCATAGCCCTGCGTATGGTATGGCAGGTGGCCAAGGCGGTAAAAATACCCGTCATTGGTTTGGGAGGCATCATGAACTGGCGGGATGCGGTGGAATTCCTGCTGGCAGGGGCATCGGCCATTCAAATAGGTACGGCCAATTTCATTGATCCCACCGTTACGGTCAAGGTTGCCGACGGTATCGATGATTATCTGAACCGACACGGATTTAAGTCCGTAACCGACATAATCGGTGCGCTTGAGGTATGACCATTAACAAGTCTACCCCATTCGCAATCAAAGATAATAAAAAAGGACATCAGATGACTGATGTCCTTTTTCTATATTTTTACATCTCCTTTCCTATTCTCCCAGCAAGTCGGGACGTAATCGGCGGGTCCGTTCAATGGACTGTTGCAGTTCCCATTCCTTAATCTTCGCCTCATGCCCCGACAGTAAAATATCAGGAATTTTCCATCCTTTGTAATCAGCCGGACGGGTATAGACCGGAGCCGCCAGCAGGTTGTCTTGAAAAGAGTCCGACAGCGCCGACTGTTCATCGGATATCACCCCGGGGATGATGCGCACAATGGCGTCAGCCATGACGGCCGCCGCCAATTCGCCACCCGTCAGCACATAGTCGCCTATGCTCACCTCTTTCGTGATAAGATGTTCGCGGATGCGGTAATCGATGCCCTTGAAGTGACCGCAGAGGATAATGAGGTTCTGCGCCAGCGAGAGCGTGTTGGCCATGGGCTGGTTGAACTGCTCGCCGTCGGGGGTGGTGAAAATCACTTCATCGTAGTCACGTTCGGCCTTCAGGCTGTTGATACAGCGTTCTATAGGCTCAATCTTCATCACCATGCCGGCAAAACCGCCAAAAGGATAGTCATCCACGCGGCGGTACTTATCCAGCGTGTAGTCCCGCAGGTTGTGAATATGTATTTCAGCGAGGCCCTTGTTTTGTGCGCGCTTCATGATGGAGCAGTTGAAAAATCCTTCTATCATCTCCGGAAGCACGGTAATAATGTCTATGCGCATAACGTCTCTTTCTATGATTTTTTTTGCAAAGATAGTACTTTGGCGTGGAATTTCACGGGAAACCTGTATTTTTGCATGCAGCAAATCATCTGAGAAACGAACTATGACACCCAAGGAAAGAATAGACTGGCTGCGTGCAGAGCTGCACCGCCACAACTACAACTACTACGTGATGAACGCTCCTGAAATCACAGACAAGGAGTTTGATGACCTGATGCGTGAACTGCAGGACCTGGAGAAGGAGCATCCCGAATATGCGGACGAGAATTCGCCTACGATGCGTGTGGGCAGCGACCTGAACAAGAACTTCACGCAGGTGGCCCACAAGTATCCCATGCTTTCGCTGGGTAACACGTATTCTGAAAGTGAAGTGACCGAGTTTTATGAGCGGGTAAGGAAGGCCTTGAATGAGGATTTTGAGATCTGTTGCGAACTGAAGTATGACGGCACATCCATCTCCTTGACCTATGAAGACGGCAAGCTGGTGCGCGCCGTGACCCGCGGAGACGGTGAGAAGGGCGATGACGTGACGGACAACGTGAAGACCATCCGCACGATTCCTCTTGTACTCCATGGCGACTATCCGTCCGTGTTCGAGATACGAGGCGAAATCCTGATGCCCTGGAAGTCTTTTGAAGACCTGAACCGCGAGCGCGAAGCGCGTGAGGAACCGCTTTTCGCCAATCCGCGCAACGCTGCCTCGGGCACGTTAAAATCGCAAAACTCATCGGTAGTGGCCGCACGCAAGCTTGACGCCTACCTCTATTATCTGTTAGGAGAAGAACTGCCTGCCGACGGCCATTACGAGTGCTTGCAGAAAGCCGCCCAATGGGGGTTCAAGATATCCGAGCATATGAAAAAAGCACATACCTTGCAGGAAGTGTTCGACTACATCAATTATTGGGATACGGAACGCAAGAACCTTCCCGTGGCCACCGACGGCATCGTGTTGAAGGTGAACAGTCTGCGCCAGCAAAAGAACCTGGGCTATACCGCCAAGTCGCCCCGCTGGGCCATCGCCTACAAGTTCCAGGCCGAGCGTGCGCTGACGCGACTCAACAAGGTAACCTATCAGGTAGGCCGTACGGGGGCTATCACGCCGGTGGCCAACCTGGAGCCTGTGCAGCTGTCCGGCACCGTCGTAAGGCGCGCCTCACTCCATAACGCCGATATCATCGAGGGGCTTGATTTACACATCGGCGACATGGTTTACGTGGAGAAAGGCGGAGAGATTATTCCCAAGATCACGGGCGTAGACACTGATGCCCGGGGTATATTGATCGGCGAGAAGGTGAAGTTCATAACCCGCTGCCCTGAATGCGGCACACCCTTGGTGCGCTACGAAGGCGAGGCCGCCCACTATTGTCCCAATGAAACCGCCTGCCCACCTCAGATAAAAGGCAAGATTGAACACTTCATCAGCCGGCGCGCCATGAACATCGACGGACTGGGACCTGAGACGGTGGATATGTTCTACCGCCTGGGGCTCATCAAGGATGCCGCTGACCTTTACCGACTTACGGTGGACGACATCAAGGACTTGGACCGAATGGGACAAAAATCAGCGGAAAACATCATAGAGGGCATTGCCGCCAGCCGTGACGTGCCTTTCGAGCGCGTTCTTTTCGCCTTGGGTATCCGTTTCGTGGGCGAGACGGTGGCCAAGAAAATAGCCCGCTCGTTCAAGAGCATTGACGAAGTGGAGCAGGCCGACCTCGAAACCTTGATAAGTGTCGATGAAATCGGGGAAAAAATAGCTCAAAGCATTGTCAGCTACTTTGCGAACCCTTTGAACCGCAATTTGGTAGAGCGGCTGAAAGAAGCCGGCCTCCGGTTCAGCCGCAGCGAAGAAGACCTGAGCGGATACACCGACAAATTGGCGGGGCAGTCCATTGTCATCAGTGGTGTCTTCGAGCATCATTCGCGCGATGAATACAAAGAAATGATTGAGCGAAACGGAGGAAAGAATGTGGGAAGCATCTCGGCCAAAACGAGCTTCATCCTGGCAGGAGCCAACATGGGACCCGCCAAACTGGAGAAAGCACAGAAACTTGGCATACGCATTATGTCTGAAAACGAGTTTCTGGCCCTGCTTTCCTGACAAAATTCCATAAAAACGTTTTTTATTTCTGATATTTGTAGCGAAAACCGAAAAAAATCGTACTTTTGCGTTTCAGTTAACAAAGGGATATTTTAATAAACTCATGATACAGACAAGATTGAAAGGAATGGGAGTAGCCATGATTACTCCCTTCAAGGAGGATGAAAGCGTAGACTATGACGCGTTGATGCGGCTGGTGGACTATCTGTTGCAGAATAACGCGGATTTCCTGTGCGTGCTGGGCACCACGGCCGAAACCCCTACGCTGACTGAAGAAGAAAAGCGCACCATCAAGGAAATGGTGATAGAGCGTGTGGGCGGACGCATTCCTATCTTGCTGGGCGTGAGCAGCAATAACACACGTTCGGTAGTGGAGTCACTGAAAAAGGATGATTTCACCGGTGTAGACGCCATTCTTTCCGTCGTACCTTATTATAACAAACCGTCGCAAGAAGGCATTTATCAGCACTACAAAGCCATAGCCGAAGCCACGGAACTGCCCATCGTGCTCTACAATGTGCCGGGACGCACGGGTGTGAACATGACGGCGGAGACCACCTTGCGCATTGCGCGCGACTTCAAGAACGTGATAGCCATCAAGGAAGCTTCGGGCAACATCACCCAGATGGATGACATCATCAAGAACAAACCCGCCAATTTCGATGTCATTTCCGGTGATGACGGCATTACGTTCCCGCTCATCACCCTGGGTGCCGTGGGTGTCATATCGGTCATCGGCAACGCTTTCCCGCGCGAGTTCAGCCGCATGGTGCGTCTGGCCTTGCAGGGAGACTATGCCAATGCGCTGACCATCCACCACAAGTTTGCAGAATTGTTCAAGCTCTTGTTCGTAGACGGCAATCCGGCGGGCGTCAAGGCCATGCTCAATGCCATGGGTATGGTGGAAAACAAGCTCCGCCTCCCGCTTGTTCCTACGCGCATCACCACTTTCGAGGCCATGCGTCGTATCCTGAACGAGCTGAACATCAAATGCTGATTTTTCATTAAACAAAAATCCCCGCAAGATTACTCTCGCGGGGATTTTCGTGATCGCGACAGGATTCAAACCTGTAACCGGCTGATCCGTAGTCAGCTACTCTATTCAGTTGAGCTACGCGACCCTAAATACAATTTAATTTTTTAATTATGAAAAAAGTGTGACTCCTACAGGATTCAAACCTGTAACCTTCTGATCCGTAGTCAGATGCTCTATTCAGTTGAGCTAAGGAGCCTCATTTGTTTTACGGCTGCAAAGATACGTACTTTTTCGTAATCTGCAAGCGTTTTCCTTATTTTTTCTTCATATTATTCGATAAAACGATAATTAAACAGCTGCCAACCCAGCGTCAACCCCACATTCCATTCTTTTCTCGGAGAACTGTAATGGTTCAGATAGGCCGAAACGGCTCCGAAAGGCAGGTTGCACACCAGAGAAATCTCTCCCATATACTGGAAGTCGGAAAAAGCTTTCCCGTAGTAGGGTTTGTTGGTTTCGTCCCTTTTTATCGGGAAAATCGGCAGGAAACCGTAAAACTCCGTGCGCAGATGGAACATGTCGTTGATTACAACAATCGGCTTGACTCCCGCAGCCATATACTGGTTGGCACGGAACGCCTCGTTGTACATGATCTGGCTGTGGGGTGTCGGAGCAAATTCACCCGCCTGCATCATGGTGGCCGTATAGTTCTCGGAGAAATTTTTCGATGAATACAGCGCTTCCGCCCTCCATCCCAACGTGAAGTGGGACGCTAACCGATGATAGGCTTCTTTCATATAGGATATCTGCAACCACGACTGGCGTCGTCTGGTCGATTCACCGACATCCGTGGGAAGAGGATTGCCCGGAGTATAATACTCATGGCCGGTAAACACCTGCGCCACCAATCGTTCAAAGTAGCCTCTCGTGGCATATTGGCGGGAGTTGACCGTACTTCCGTAGAAGCCGATGCTGCCGCCCACCAGCTTATACACGCTCTTGTCCGCACGGTCGTTGGCAAAGTCTATGACATTCTTCTGAAAATAATTGTCTGTCAGGTTGCCATAACCGAAGCCGAACTCGGCACGCTTGTTGGCCAGGAACGGCAACGAAAACATCAGTTTCACAAACCATTCGTCCTT
>CALUFR010000066.1 GCA_944319875.1 uncultured Bacteroides sp. | reverse complement strand
ATCAAAGTAGTTTAAGTGCGTTTATAAACATTCAACCGCACAACTCATAGGTAACTTTATAGGTAACTTCTCGGTTTACGGTAAATAGAAAAACTCCGAAACACTTGATTACTAAGTACTTCGAAGTTTCTTGAGTGGTGCCACCAGGAATCGAACCGGGGACACAAGGATTTTCAGTCCTTTGCTCTACCAACTGAGCTATGGCACCGTCGTTTTGGATTTGTGGGTGCAAAGGTAGTGAAAGTTTTGGACTGTGCAAGGATTTGGGATATAAAAAAACACTGACTAAGGGGAATTATCCTTATTATCAGTGTTTTTGTGATATGAAAAAAAGTTTTTTATTTTTCTTCTTCCTGCGCTTCGTGTTTGGAGGAGGGGGTAGTGTTGCCTCCGTCCTTCAGGGGATTCCACCCTTGTGCTTTCAGCTCAAACTCTTGGCCGTCGCGGGTGATGAGGGCACAGCCTAATTCGGGCTTGGTGATATGGCCTATCAGCTTGACGCCTTCCATATCGGCTACTTTTTCATGGTCTGCAATAGGGACGGTGAACAGGAGTTCGTAGTCCTCACCACCGTTCAGGGCACATGTGGTGAGGTTCATGTTGAATTCCTCGGCCATGACGGCTGTCTGATAGTCGATGGGGATATGCTCTTCATAGATGCGGCAGCCTACGTGGCTTTGCTTGCAGATGTGCATCAATTCGGAAGAGAGGCCATCGGAGATGTCCATCATGGCTGTAGGCTGTACACCGGCCTCATGCAGGCGTTCAATGATGTCCTTGCGGGCTTCAGGCTTGAGTTGGCGTTCCAGCAGGTATTCCTTGCCGGCGAAGTCTGGTTGTATGTCTTTGTCGGCATCTTTCAGTACGGCCTTTTCACGCTCCAGCAGCTGTAGTCCCATGTAAGCGGCACCTAAGTCACCGCTGACGCATATCAGGTCGGTTTCCTTGGCGCCGTTGCGATAGACGGTCTTGCCTTTCTCGCCTTCACCGATACAGGTGATGCTGATGGTGAGGCCTGTGTAGGACGAGCAGGTGTCCCCACCCACGATGTCTACGTTGTAGGCTTCACAAGCCAGGCGGATGCCGGCATACAGCTCTTCCATGTCCTCGATGCAGAAACGCTTGGAAAGACCCAACGAGACGGTAATCTGCTTGGGAGTTCCGTTCATGGCATAGATGTCGGAGAAGTTGACCACAGCAGCTTTGTAGCCTAGGTGCTTCAAGGGAACGTATGTCAGGTCGAAGTGTACGCCTTCGAGCAAGAGGTCGGTAGTGACCAGTACTTCTTTGTCGGGCGGATAGGAGAGTACGGCAGCGTCGTCGCCGATACCGTATCGGGTTGATTTATGTTTCGGCTCAATGCCCTCGGTCAGTCGGTCTATCAAGCCGAATTCACCGATTGTCGCTATTTCAGTTCTCATTCAGTCGTATTTCTTTTTTTAAGCTCGGTTTATCAGTTCGCGCATAATCGCAGTCATGTGGGGCTGAGCAGCGTCGGCCGCCTTCTGTACTTCTTCATGGGAGACTTCCACAATCTTGCCTTCCACACCCAGATCGGTGATGATGGAGATACCCAGCACCTTGATGCCGCAATGGTTGGCCACGATGACTTCGGGCACGGTAGACATGCCTACGGCGTCAGCACCGAGGATGTGGAAGAGCTTATACTCGGCCGGTGTCTCGAATGTAGGCCCTTGCGTGCCTAAGTAGACACCGTGCTGCACCTTGATGCCTTTCTCTGCGGCGATGGCGTCTGCCTTGCGGATGAGTTCTTTGTCGTATGCTTCGCTCATATCCGGGAAGCGGGGGCCGTAGGGGATATTCTTTCCGCGCAGAGGATGTTCGGGGAAGTAGTTGATGTGGTCGGTGATAATCATCAGGTCACCGATTTCAAAGGTCGGATTGGTGCCGCCGCTGGCGTTGGACACGAATAGGGTTTTAATGCCCAGTTCACGCATGACGCGGACGGGGAAGGTCACTTCCTTCATCGAATAGCCTTCGTAATAGTGGAAACGACCCTGCATGGCCATGATGTCCTTATTGCCCAGCTTGCCAAAGATGAGCTTGCCGCTATGGCCTTCGACCGTCGAGACGGGGAAGTTTGGGATATCCTCATACTTGATTTCATATTTTTCGGTGATTTCGTCGGCCAGGTTTCCCAGGCCGGTTCCCAAAATGATAGCTGTCTCGGGGTGCGTGTGCATTTTACTTTTGAGGTAAGTTGCCGTTTCTTGAATTTTTTCTAACATAGCCAATAATGTTTTGGTTAAAGAATTCTTGTTGGTTTTGTAGGAACTCCACTTCGATGGGGATGACATAGATGTGGGGTTTCAGTTCGTTGCTCAGTGACGGGTGCTCTTTCAGGCGGGCGGCGTCTTTCTCGGTTGTAATGATGAGCCGCCTGCCTCCCTGTATCTGCGCAAATTCTTTTTCGATGAGTCGCAGGTCTTTGGTGCTGAAGTCGTGATGGTCAGTGAACGGGAGTAGCTTTACTCGTTTAGCGTATAAACTCACTTCCTCAAGCAAAGGCCGGGGCGAGGCAATGCCGGTAACCAGCAGGACCTGCTCTTCGCCGCTTAATGCGTTGAAAACCTTGTCGTTCCCAATGACTTCGGGAAATAAGGGAATGGGAGCTCCGTAACGTATTTGCGTGAAATAGAGCTTCTGGTAAGGGTACAGGTTGATTTGCTTGGTCGTGATGTTGAAGTCTATCGGCTTGATGTCAGCCGGACATTTGGTGACGATAACAATGTGTGCACGTTTCTTGCCCGATGCCGGTTCGCGCAGGCGTCCGGCGGGCAGCAGATGATCCTCGGTAAACAGACGGTTGTAATCGGTCAACAGGATGTTCATTCCCGCCTTGACGTAGCGGTGCTGGAAGGCATCGTCCAGCAGGATAACGTCAACGGGGGGATTGTCCAGTTGTCGGAGCCGGCTGATGCCGTGGCAGCGGTCAGCATCGACGGCAATGCGTGCCCGGGGAAACTTCTTTTTCATCTGATAAGGCTCATCGCCTATCTGCGAGGCCTTGCTGTCCGTGTCCGCCAGGATGTAGCCTTTCGTCTTTCGCTTATAGCCGCGGCTCAAGACGGCCACGTTCAGCCCTGCTTGTTGCAACAAGCGGATGAGATACTCCGTGTGGGGTGTCTTTCCCGTGCCGCCCGCGGTCAGGTTGCCGACGCAGATAATGGGCACGTCGAAACTCTTCGAGTGGAGAAAATTCCATTCGAAGAGTTTGTTGCGGAACCACACTCCCCATCCGTAGAGCCACGAGAAGGGGAGAAGCCAACGGTTTATCGGAACGGAGCGCTTGGCCATCTGTGAAAGTCAGGTTTATTGTATGTTCAATTCAAAGGGCAGACGTGCCTGGATGCGGTCACATTTGTTGAAATTCTCCAGGATGCTGAACTGGCGGTATAGCTCGCCGGCTTTGCCGCTCAGGAAGCGTGACTTCAGGTAGGTGCCGGGATTGGTGTCCATCAGCATCTCCAGGAAGGTCTGCTTGGCCGGATAGGAGATCACCGTATAAGAATCGACACCCGCCTTTTGGCAAGCTATTTCCAGGGCACGATCCAATCCGCCCAGCTCGTCTACGAGGCCCAGCTCTTTGGCGGCGGTGCCTGTCCACACGCGCCCTTGGGCTATCTTGTCCAGCTCGTCCTTGGCAATGCCGCGCCCTTCTGAACAACGTGTCAGGAAGAGGTCATAGCCTTGGTTCACCATGTTTTGCATCAAGGCTTGTTCGCCCGGGTTCAGGGCACGTCCCGTCGCGCCGAAGTCAGCATATTCGTTGGTCTTTACGACATCGAAGTCGAGCCCGATTTTATCCGTCAGCCCCTTCACGTTGGGGTACATGCCGAAGATGCCGATAGAGCCTGTCAGGGTGGTAGGTTGAGCCACGATGGTGTCGGCGTTGCACGACATGTAGTATCCGCCCGAAGCGGCGTATTCGCCCATGGACACGATGACGGGTTTCTCTTTCTTCAACTGGCTGACGGCATGCCACATCTGCTCTGAGCCATAGGCACTTCCGCCGGGGGAGTTCACACGGAGCACGACGGCTTTGACGTCTTCGTCCTCCTGCAGGCGGCGCAGGTCGCGGATGACCTTCGAGGGGATGATGGTGGGCTGGTCGCTGAACGAAGAGCTCTCGTAGTCAACGATCTCACCACTGGCGTAATAGACGGCCACGATGTTCCCGCTCTTATCTTTGGGGGTATTTTTGCGGACATTGATCATGTCCTGCAGGCCCAGGATGGGCAGGCGGTCGTCCTTGTCCACACCGGCCAGGGGCTTCAAGTAGTCGCGGACGTCGTTCTTATAAATTAAGGTGTCCACCAGTTCGCACTTGACGGCTTCTTCCGCGGGTTGGAGCGTCATCATCCGGTCGGCATATTGATTTAGCTTGTCCGTGCTGATGTTGCGGGTGGCAGACACGGCCGAAGTAATCTCGCTCCAGACGGATTGGAGGTAGGCCGTCACCTGTTCGCGGTTGGCGGGGCTCATCTCGGTGGCGATGAAGGGCTCGACGGCCGATTTGTAGGTGCCCACCTTGAATATCTGCATCTCCACGCCGATCTTTTCCAGCAGATCCTTGTAGAAGACAGGAGCCGAGGCAAGGCCGCGCCAGTCGAGGGCGCCTTTCGGGTTCATCAGCACCTTGTCGGCCGCCGTGGCCAGGTAGTACAGGTTCTGTTGGTAATTATCGGCATAGGCCACGACGAACTTACCGCTCTGCTTGAAGTCGAGCAGCGCGTTGCGTATCTCCTCAACGGCGGCATAGCCGGCGGCCAGGTAGTCCATCTGGAGGTAGATGCCCTTGATGTTTTCGTTTTCCTTGGCTTTGCGGATGGAGGACAGAATGTCGTCCAGTCCGTACGTCTGATAGTCATTGCCGAGCAGGGTTTCGTAAGGCATTGACTCGTTTCTTTCCCTCAGTTCGCCTTTCAGCTCCAGCATCATGACGGAGTTCTTGCCGACTTGTGTCTCGGCTTCCGACGAGGCGATGGCACTGAAAAAGATCAAAGCGCCTACAAAAAACAGTACGATGGCCGACAAGATGACGCCGGTCACGGTGGCAAAAGTGAATTTAAAGAAATCTTTCATATCGGTTGTAGTGTTTAGATGCTAACTTTTTCAAGCTAACAAAGATAAATAATTTGGTTGATATTTTCCCTATCTGTCGCCTTCTTTTTTGTTTTGTCACAGGGAAACCCCTTTTTTTAAGGTGAAAGATGTCCGCCTGACGCTGTATGGCGTGGCTTTCTGATGCCATACGGTCTTGCCTCCTGACGCCACGTGTCGTGAGGTGCTCATGAAGCACGGTGTCACACTTTCATGCCGTATGACTTGAGAATTTAAGGAAGCGCGGGCAATGTTTCGCAAAGCGGGGTGCAATGCTTCGCAAAAGGAGACGCAATGTTTTGCGTTATGACAATCAATGTGATTCCGCCAAAGTTGCTCTTTGCGTTGCTCAAGTGGCACTTTACGTTGCTCAAGTGGCACTTTAGCCGGCTCAAGTGGCTGTTTGTGAAAGCTGTTTCTTACGCCTTGGTGAAATGTTTCTTCCTCCTGCCTTCACGCTTTCACGCTCTGCTAACAGCCTGTCGGTGAGTGAGATTTGGTGAAGGATAGGTGTGAAACATGTGAAAGATTTCACAATCGCCGTCTCCTTGTGGCTCTCTTTTGCGGAATATTAGGGATAAAGTCGTATCTTTGCGCCCGAAAAAAATGAACGATTGTAGTGAACTTAATAATTGACATAGGGAATACAGTGGCCAAGATAGCCTTGTTCGAGGGAGAGGAGCTGCTGGATGTGTCCTACGACTCTAATAGCACGCTGGCTTCGTTGCCCGAGGTCTGCCGCCGTCATTCCATTGATGGGGCCATCGTGGCTACGGTCATTGACCTGACCGACGAGGTGGAAGCTCGCCTGAGTGAACTCCCCTGTCCCTTGTTGAGGTTGGGGGCCGATACGCCCTTGCCCCTTGAAAACCTGTATGAAACGCCACGTACGCTGGGGTATGACCGCATGGCTGCCGCGGTGGGAGCGGCCGGACGCTTCCCCGGCAGGGATGTGCTGGTGATAGATGCGGGCACCTGCATCACGTATGAGTTCGTGGACGCCGCCGGCCGTTATCATGGCGGCAATATTTCCCCCGGTCTGCAGATGCGCTTCAAGGCGCTGAATCAATTCACGGCCCGCCTGCCTCTTGTGGAAGCCGAGGGGCGCCTCCTGTCGATGGGGAAGGACACGGAAACGGCCATCCGTGCGGGAGTACTTCGGGGCATCAGTTATGAGATGCAGGGGTATATCAAGGAAATGAGGACTAAATATCCTGAACTTTTGGTTTTTTTAACGGGGGGCGATGAAATTTCTTTTGATACAAACTTAAAAAGTATCATCTTTGCAGACAGATTTTTAGTGTTGAAAGGATTAAACCGAATTTTGATATATAATAATGATAAGATATAAACTGACACTCTTGCTGCTTCTGCTCGGCCTGTTTGGCGGAGCGGCGATAGCCCAAAACAATACAAATTCGCCATATACGAGGTATGGCTTCGGGCATCTGGCAGACCAAGGGTCGAGTAACAGCAGGGCAATGGGCGGAGTGGCCTATGGCTTGCGCGGCGGGGCACAGGTGAATTATGCCAACCCGGCTTCCTACACGGCGGTCGATTCTTTGACCTTCATCTTCGACGGGGCAGTCTCGTTGCAAAACACGAATTTCAGTGACGGCACGTTGAAGCAGAATGCCAAAAACTCCAGTTTCGATTACATAACCATGCAGTTCCGGGTGGCCAAATGGTGTGGCGTGAGCATCGGCATGGTGCCTTACTCGAATGTCGGTTACAGAATGAGTGAATACAGAGAGAATGTTGACAATTCTTCCAGCTCCAGCACGGTGACTTATTCGGGCGAAGGCGGTTTGCATCAGGCTTATGTAGGATTTGGACTTAAAATATTTAAAAATCTTTCGGTTGGTGCAAATATTTCGTATCTTTGGGGAGATATAGCGAGGACATCGTCTTTGACGTTCCCTTCGGATGCGACTATTTTCCCCTACGAGAGCACGGTGGATGCGGCCTGGAGAAGCTACAAGCTTGATTTCGGATTGCAATACACGCAGAAGTGGGGGAAGAAAAACGCATTGACACTGGGAGCCGTGTTCTCCCCTAAACATGATATAGGCGGCACGACTTCAATCAGGGAAACCGTAGGGAATACCACGACAGGCGCAACTTACACTTCGCGTGACACGGTGGCGACGTATGGCATTCCGATGTCCGTCGGCGCAGGTTTGGCTTACGTGTACGACAACCGTCTGACCGTTGGAGCCGATTTCCTGTGGCAGGAATGGGACAAGGTGGACTATATGAATAATGCGAACGCTTATTCTTCGCGGATGCGTGTCGGGGTAGGAGCGGAATACATCCCCAATTTGTTGGGACGCAATTACTTCGCGCATGTCAAATATCGGGTGGGAGCCTATTATTCACTTCCTTATTATAAAATAGGAAATGAACGTGCCGCAAAGGAATTCGGCGTATCTGCCGGCTTCGGCTTGCCCATACCGCGTACTCGTTCTACGCTGAGCGTGACGGCCCAATATGCAAAGACGGTAGGTTCGAAGATGTCGTTTGTGGATGAAAACACATTGAGAATTGTGATTGGTGTCACTTTCAATGAACGCTGGTTCTACAAGTTTAGGGTGGATTAAAAAGGAATAGACGAAAGAAATATAACAACTAAAAATTTGAATACAATGAAAATTAAGACGCTTGTAGCTGTATTGCTCCTCGCAGGTGGGGCAACTGGCGCTTACGCACAAAATGACTGTAAAGCCAACAGTAGTATTTCTCACGAAGCTGTTAAGGCTAAAAATTACAAGGACGCCTACGCTCCCTGTATGGCCGTGTTGAAGGAATGTCCTACACTGAGATTTTACACTTTTACGGACGCGGAGGACATCTTGGCCGGCTTGATGAAGCCCATCAAAGACCGCAACTCTGCCGAATACAAGAAGTATTTTGACGAGCTGATGTTTGTTCACGACCAGAAGATGAAGTATATGCCCGAATTTGCCGCCAAAGGTACGAAGCTGACCTATTCGGTGGCCGGCGCATTGGGCCGCAAGGCTATCGATTATTTGACTTACGCTCCGAAGCCCGATTTGAAGCAGGCATACGCTTGGCTGAAGGAATCGGTAGAAACAGACAAAGCTGATACGTGGAGCCCCATCTTCTATTATTTCATGGATGCTTCCATGCGCATCGTGAAGGCTGATGCCACTCATACTGACCAGTTCTTCCAGGATTACCTGAATGTAGGACAGTACCTGAGTGATGCACTGGCTGCTGAGACCGCTGCCGCCAAGAAGACCAATATTGAAAAGATGAAGGAAACGGTGGACGCTATTTTTATCAACAGCGGTGTGGCCGACTGTGAATCTTTGCAGAATATCTACGGTCCTCAGGTAGAGGCCAATCAGACAGACTCTACTTTCCTGAAGAAAGCTATCAATGTGCTGAAAATGATGAAGTGTACGGAAAGTGACGCTTACTTCCAGGCTTCTTATTATATGTATAAGATTAATCCGACCGCGGACGCAGCTGTAGGTTGCGGATATCAGTCATATAAGAAGGGTGACTATGATACCGCCGTGAAATATTTTGATGAAGCGATCAACCTGGAAACAGACAATGCCAAGAAGGCAGAAATGGCTTATGCCGCCGGTGCAGCTATGTTCGGTGCCAAGAAGTGGTCTTCTGTTCGTAGCTATTGCTACAAGGCGCTGAGCTTCAATGAAAACTTTGGCAATGCCTACATCCTCTTGGCTCAGGCTTACGGTTCAAGTCCCCGTTGGAGTGACGAAGGTGTTTTGAATAAGTGTACTTATTATGTCGTGCTCGACAAGCTTCAGAGAGCTAAATCCGTTGATCCTTCTGTTGCAGATCAAGCCAATGAGCTGATTAAGACTTACTCCGCTCACCTGCCCGAAGCAAAAGACCTCTTCATGCTGGGTTACAAGACCGGCGATCGTATTACGATTGAAGGTTGGATTGGTGAGAGCACAACCATCAGATAAGCATCCATGTATTCGAGGCCTTTTCAAGTCTTAATACATAAGACATCAAGCATAACCATCGCCGTAATGGCAATGGTTATGCTTCTTTTATTCTTTTCCTGTTCGGGACGCAAGAAGGAAATGGGAGAGGCTATCACTGAGCGTGATTCTTTACCGGTGATGGATACCCGTGGAGTCGTGACGCTGGTTTCTGACTCGGGCGTTATCCGTTATCGCATCAAGGCGGAAGAATGGAAAGTTTATGATCGTAAATCGCCTTCTTATTGGGCTTTTGAGAAAGGAGTGTATGTCGAGAAATTCGATTCCTTGTTTCAGGTCGAAGCCAGCATTGAAGCGGATACGGCGTATTATTATGACAAGCAGCGCTTATGGAAGCTGATGAGCAATGTGCATATCCAGAATCTGCAGGGAGAGAAGTTTGATACGGAACTTTTGTATTGGGATCAGAACAAGAAGAAGGTCTATTCAGACAAGGAAGTACGCATCGAACAGCCGGATCAGATTATTTATGCGGTAGGATTTGAGTCGGACGAGCAGTTGTCCAAGTATGTTTTTTTCAAGACGAATGGCATATTTTATATAGACGAGGAGAATGGAACCGCTTCTGCCGATTCGTTGCAAACCGATACCGTCAATTGAGATTACTAAGCTATGGATATATTGATTCCTTTGTTGGTGGCAATGGCCTTCTCCGCTTTCTTTTCGGGGATGGAGATAGCTTTTGTATCCGTAGATAAGCTTCGCTTTGAGATGGAGAAGAAGCCGGGTGCTACGTCTGCTATACTGTCTTATTTCTTTAGAAATCCCAACAACTTCATCTCCACGATGCTGGTAGGCAACAATATTGCCTTGGTTATCTATGGTATCCTGATGGCGCAAATCGTTAACAGCTATTTGCTGGCCGGGATTATTGACAACCATTTTCTGGAGGTGTTGATTCAGACGGTTATCTCGACGCTGATTATCCTTGTGACGGGTGAATTTCTCCCCAAAAATCTCTTTAAAATCAATCCGAACCTGATGTTGCGGATTTGTGCTTTCCCCCTGCTCATCTGTTACGTGCTTCTTTATCCCGTCTCTAAACTCGCTTCATGCTTGTCATTCTTTTGTCTGCGCATGTTTGGGGTGCGCGTTAACAAAGAAGCCTCGGACAAAGCCTTCGGTAAGGTTGATTTGGATTACTTTGTCCAGTCGGGCATTGAAAGCGCGGAAGATGAGGCGGAACTGGATGCTGAAGTGAAGATTTTTCAGAATGCGCTTGACTTCTCGAGCGTGAAGATACGCGATTGTATCGTACCCCGAACGGAGATTGTGGCCGTGGATGTAGAGGATGCGCTTTCTCTTGAGGAGCTCAAGAATTTGTTTGTTGAGTCTGGCTTGTCAAAGATAATCGTTTACAAAGGCAACATAGATAATGTAGTGGGTTATATTCATTCGTCCGAGATGTTTCGCAATCCGGCGGATTGGCGCAATAATGTAAAGGAAATCCCCATTGTGCCCGAAACGATGCCCGCGCATAAGTTGATGAAACTTTTTATGCAGCAGAAGAAAACGTTGGCGGTGGTGGTCGATGAATTTGGAGGAACCTCGGGCATTGTTTCGCTGGAAGACCTGGTGGAAGAAATCTTTGGAGATATAGAAGACGAACATGACAATACATCTTATGTGTGCAGGCAGATTGCCGAGCATGAATATTTGTTGTCCGCCCGTCTTGAAATAGAAAAAGTGAACGAAACTTTTACGCTGGATTTGCCCGAGTCGGATGATTATTTGACAATAGGTGGCTTGATTTTAAATAGTTATCAAAGCTTTCCGAAATTGAATGAAATAGTCTCTATCGGAAAGTTTCAGTTTAAAATAATCAAGGTTACGGCAACGAAAATTGAGCTGGTGAGGCTGAAAGTGGGCGAATAATTCTTATAATGCATAATTTTTCTTGGAATAAATGGATGTGTATTGGCATTTTTTGTATCTTCGTGCGCTAAAAAGCAGTTTGGCGTTGTAAAAAGAATAATAAACAAATAAATCAATTAATAAAAAATGGCAACATTACAAAACATTCGGTCTAAAGGACCTTTATTGGTGATTGCTGTAGGCTTGGCCTTATTTGCCTTCATCGCAGGTGATGCATGGAGGGTGCTGCAGCCGCATCAGTCACAGGATGTGGGCGAGGTGAATGGAGAAGTGCTTTCAGCCCAGGATTATCAGTCTTTAGTTGAGGAGTATTCGGAAGTGGTCAAATTCTCAAGCGGCCTGAATACTTTGTCGGACGAACAACTGAACCAGTTGAGAGATGAAGTATGGAGAAGTTATGTCAACAACAAGCTGATAGAAGCTGAAGCGAAAAAATTAGGGCTGACAGTTTCAAACGAAGAAATCAAGACCATTATTAATGAGGGTACGCATCCTCTTTTGGCTCAGACACCCTTCCGTAACCCTCAGACAGGAGCTTTTGATAAGGACCTGCTGATGAAGTTCTTGGCTGACTATGCCAAAATGAATAAAGGTCAGATGCCTGCTCAGTATACTGAGTATTATGACTCTATGTATAAGTTGTGGTCGTTTATCGAGAAGACACTTGTACAGACTCGTTTGCAGGAAAAATACAGTACGCTTATTGCAAAATCGATGCTTTCCAATCCGGTGGAAGCTCAGTCTGCTTTCGACGGCCGTGTCAATCAGATGGATCTGTTGTTGGCTGCTATTCCTTATTCTACCATAGCCGATTCTACCGTTAAGGTGACGGAGGCAGAACTGAAAGCCGCTTATGATAAGAAAAAAGAGCAATATCGTCAGTTTGTAGAAACACGTAATATTAAATATATCGATGTTCAGGTGACAGCCAGCGAGGAAGACAAGGCTGAGCTGCGCAAGGAGATGGATGAATATACGGCTCAGCTTGCCGCTGCTACAGGCGAATACGCTTCCTTGGTTCGTTCTACCGGTTCGGAACATCCTTATATTGATTTGTATTATACGACGAGAGCTTTGCCCACCGATGTAGTTGCTCGTTTGGACTCTGTGGCCATGGGCGATGTTTTTGGTCCTTATTATAATGTAACAGACAATACGCTCAATTCCTTCAAGAAGTTGGCGAAAGCGTCTTTGCCTGACTCTATCCAATATCGTCAGATTCAGGTTGTAGGTGAAACAATTGAGGCTACCCGCACTTTGGCAGACAGCATCTATGGCGCTATCAAGGCAGGAGCCGATTTCGCTGAACTGGCTAAAAAGTATGGACAGACAGGAGAATCTGTTTGGATTAGTTCCGCTAACTATGAAGGAGCTCAGGTTGATGGTGACAATCTGAAGTACATTACAGCCGTTACAAGTGCTGAAACGAACGAATTGAAGAATGTGGCTTTGGCTCAGGGTAATATTATTCTGCAGGTTACGGCCAAGAAAGCATTCAAAGATAAGTATAAAGTGGCTGTTGTGAAGCGTGCTATTGAATTCAGCAAAGAGACATATAGCAAAGCTTACAATGATTTTAGCCAGTTTATTGCCTCCAACGGTACGCTGGAAGCTCTCGCTGCTAATGCGGAAGATGCCGGTTACAGACTTTTGGATCGTGTTGGCCTGTATAGCACGGAGCACAATATTGGAGGTGTCCGTGGCACAAAAGAAGCCTTGCGATGGGCATTCTCTGCGAAACCGGGCGAGGTGTCGGGGCTGTATGAATGTGGTGAAAGCGACCATCTGATGGTCGTTGCTCTGGTTGCAGTCAATCCTGAGGGTTACCGTCCCTTGTCTGCTGTACGTAATGAACTGGGTATGGAGTTGATACGCGATAAGAAGGCCGAAAAAATCTTGGCTGATATGAAAGCGGCCAATCCTTCTTCGTTCGAGCAATATAAGAATATGACTGGTGCTGTTTCCGATTCAGTGAAACACGTTACATTCGAGGCTCCTGCATTTATTCCTGTATTGCGCAACAGCGAACCTTTGGTTAGTTCATACGTGCCTGTAGGTGAATTGAATAAACTGAGTGCTCCTATTAAGGGTAATTCAGGTGTGTTTGTACTTCAGCCTTATGCAGAGGACAAGCTTAATGAAACTTATGAGGAAGGAGCTGAAGTTGAGAAGCTGCAAGGTATGTACACCAATTTGGCTGTAAGACAATTTATCAATGACCTTTATCTGAAGGCTGACGTCAAGGATGAACGTTATTTGTTCTTCTGATAACTTTCGTATTTCATAATTTGCAAGAGCCATCCTAAAGCAACAAGGGTGGCTCTTGTTGTTTTTATGCAACTTTATTTTTACCTTTGCAAAGATAAATTATAAAAAGCTTGATATGCAGAAACAACCCCTTTTGGGAATGACCTTATCGGAATTGCAGACCGTCGTGAAGAACATGGGAATGCCTTCCTTTACAGCTAAACAGATAGCTTCCTGGCTGTACGACAAAAAAGTGGATTCCATTGATGCGATGACTAACCTTTCCTTGAAGCATCGTGATTTATTGAAGGAGGTATATGAGGTGGGAGCATCTGCCCCAGTGGATGCTATGCGTTCGGCGGATGGAACGGTGAAGTACTTATATCAGGTCTGCGATAGCCATTATGTGGAGGCCGTTTATATACCAGATGCCGAACGAGCTACTTTGTGTGTTTCTTCGCAGGTGGGCTGCAAGATGAATTGTAAGTTTTGCATGACCGGTAAACAGGGTTTTTCTGCAAATTTGACCGCTAATCAGATAGTAAAT
Organism: uncultured Bacteroides sp.; assembly: GCA_944319875.1. Classification (GTDB taxonomy): domain Bacteria; phylum Bacteroidota; class Bacteroidia; order Bacteroidales; family Bacteroidaceae; genus Bacteroides. The sequence continues at coordinate 15,190 of CALUFR010000066.1, read as the reverse complement.
CAAATTCATTCCTTGCCCGGAAGGGAAAAACTTACCAATGTGGTGATGATGGGGATGGGCGAGCCACTCGATAATTTGGACGAAGTATTGAAGGCGCTTGAAATTGTGACAGCTGCTTACGGTTACGCTTGGAGTCCCAAACGGGTGACGCTCTCCACCGTGGGATTGCGTAAGGGACTGAAGCGTTTCATCGAAGAAAGCGAATGCCATTTGGCCGTCAGCCTTCATTCTCCATTGCCTTTACAACGCAGGGAATTGATGCCTGCCGAAAAGGCTTTTTCTATTACGGAAATTGTAGATTTGCTCCATAATTATGATTTCAGCAAACAACGCCGTTTGTCGTTCGAATACATCGTATTCAAAGGGGTAAATGACTCTTTACCTTACGCGAAGGAATTATTGAAATTGCTGCGCGGTTTGGATTGTCGGGTCAATCTGATTCGTTTTCATGCCATTCCCGGTGTGGATTTGGAAGGTGCGGATATGGAAACGATGATTCGTTTTCGAGATTATTTGACATCGCACGGCCTGTTTACAACCATACGTGCTTCGCGGGGAGAAGATATTTTTGCAGCGTGCGGCATGTTGTCTACGGCCAAGCAAGAGGCGGACAACAAGAATTTAATATAAATTATTAAGTTTGGCATGGCGAATAAACGCATTCTTTGTAGTTTTGTGAAAATTAAAAGATGAAGATATGAAAAAATTCCTGTTTTACTTTTGTATGTTTGCCACTTTGGCGGTTTTCTCATCTTGTGGAGGTAAAAAGAAGAGTAAGGGATTGTTGACGCCCACCTCCAGTGGCCGTGCATATGAGGTTTTAGTTGTGATAGATCAAGATATATGGGAACGTCCTGCCGGGCGTGCTCTTTACAATGTGCTTGATACGGACGTTCCCGGTTTGCCTCAATCCGAACGTTCATTCAGAATCATGTATACTGATCCGGCTTATTATGACATTACCTTGAAGCTGATCCGTAATATTATAATAGCTGATATTCGTGATATTTATACACAGCCCAAAATGAAGTTTAACAAGGATGTCTATGCTTCTCCACAGGTCATATTGACCATACAGGCACCGGATGAAAAATCATTTGCGGAGCATGTGACTGAGCATCGGCAAGAGATTATCGATTTCTTTACCCGCGCTGAGATGAACCGTCAGATTACGGTGCTGGAGACTAAGCATAATAACTTTGTGTATACAGAAGTGAAAAAGATGTTTGGTTGTGAGGTCTGGGTACCGGGTGAGTTGGTTTCTCATAAACTGGGAGAGAATTTTTTGTGGGCAGGCACCAATACTGCCACGGCTGACCAGAATTTTGTTATTTACTCTTTCCCCTATCGTGACAAGAATACGTTTACCAAAGAGTATTTCATGGCAAAGCGCGACTCGGTGATGAAAGTGAATATTCCCGGTGCCCGCGAGGGAATGTATATGGCGACTGATACTTTGCTGACAGACGTACGTCCCATCTCTGTGCAGGATGCTTATGCGCTCGAAGCTCGCGGCCTGTGGCGCATCAAGGGAGATTTTATGGGAGGACCGTTTGTCTCTCACATGCGTTTGGATGAAAAAAATCAGCGTATCATTGTTTCTGAAATTTTTGTTTATTCACCCGATAAGTTGAAACGGAATTTGGTACGTCAGATGGAAGCCTCGCTCTATACTTTACGCTTGCCGGCCAAGGTAGAGGAGAAGGAGGCATCTCTGGAGGAAAAGACGTCTGAAGAAGTGGCAACGACTAACAAGAAAAATGACAATGGAAAATAATAAAATAAGAATCGGTATTACGCAGGGTGACATCAATGGTGTGGGCTATGAGGTTATTCTGAAGACATTTGCGGAACCCACTATGTTTGAGTTGTGTACTCCCATCGTATATGGTTCTCCTAAGGTGGCTGCCTATCATCGCAAATCTTTGGACTTGCCGACTAACTTCAGTATTGTAGAATCGGCGGCGAATGCGGCCGCTGACCGTCTGAGTATTGTGAATTGCAACGACGATGATGTGAAAGTAGAGTTTGCCAATCCGAGTGCCGAAGCGGGTCGTGCCGCCTTGGCCGCTTTGGAAAAAGCTGTCGAGGAATATAAAAAGGGGTTGATTGATGTGATTGTGACCGCCCCCATTAATAAGCATACCATCCAATCCGATGATTTTCATTTCCCCGGCCATACGGAATACATTGAACAGGCATTGGGAGACGGTGAAAAGGCTCTGATGATTTTGATGAAAAATGATTTTCGCGTGGCGCTTGTCACCGGTCATGTCCCTGTGAGCAAGATTGCTTCGACGATAACCAAGGATTTGATAAAGGAAAAGATTCGGATATTCCATCGTTCGTTGAAGTTGGATTTTGGCATTGGAGCACCCCGTATTGCAGTGCTTTCTCTCAATCCTCATGCTGGCGATGAAGGCCTGTTGGGTACTGAGGAACAAGATATTATTGTGCCGGCAATGGAAGAGGCGGGCAAAGAAGGTATGCTTTGTTTCGGTCCTTTCCCGGCCGACGGATTTATGGGCGCCGGTAGCTTCACTCACTTTGACGGCATACTGGCCATGTATCATGACCAGGGGCTGGCGCCATTTAAGGCTTTGTCTATGGACGAGGGAGTGAATTTTACGGCAGGGCTTCCTGTCGTGCGCACATCGCCGGCTCATGGTACGGCCTATGATATTGCAGGTAAGGGCGTTGCGTCTGAAGACTCATTTAGACAAGCCATTTATGTCGCTATCGATGTATTCCGCAACCGTCTGCGTGAGAAAGAGGCCCGTTCCAATCCTCTTCGCAAACTGTATTACGAGAAACGTGATGATAGTGACAAATTGAAGTTGGACTCTACAGAAGAGGAGATATAATATGGTGAAGTCAGAGATACAGCAAGTCAAGTTACGTTTCGGCATTATTGGAAACAATGAAGCCTTGGCGCGTGGTATAGATATAGCCATGCAGGTAGCGCCTACTGACTTGTCTGTACTGATTACCGGAGAGAGTGGAGTGGGAAAGGAAAGCTTTCCGCAGATTATACATCAATACAGCCGGCGCAAACACGGGCAATATATTGCGGTAAATTGTGGCGCGATTCCCGAGGGAACTATTGACTCAGAGCTTTTCGGGCATGAGAAAGGAGCCTTTACTGGTGCGATTAGTGAGCGGAAGGGTTATTTCGGCGAGGCGAATGGAGGAACAATCTTCTTGGATGAAGTTGGAGAATTACCCATGCCTACACAAGCAAGATTGCTTCGTGTGCTCGAAAGTGGTGAATTCATTAAGGTTGGCTCGTCGAAAGTCGAAAAGACGGATGTCCGTATCGTTGCCGCTACCAATGTTAACTTGACGCAGGCCATTGCCGAAGGACGTTTTCGTGAGGATCTGTATTATCGTTTGAATACCGTACCCATTCAAATTCCTCCTTTGCGCGAACGGGGGGAAGATGTCGTCCTGCTTTTTCGTAAGTTCGCATCTGATTTTGCGGAGAAATACCACATGCCTCCTTTGCAATTGACTGAGGATGCCCGCCAAATGCTGGTCGCTTATTCTTGGCCGGGCAATGTGCGCCAATTAAAGAATATCACCGAACAGATTTCTATCATCGAATCCAATCGGGAGATAAATGCAAGTATATTGAAAAACTATTTGCCTGAAAGTAATGTACAGCGTTTGCCTGCTTTGCTGGGAAACAAAGAAAACAAGGAGTTTGGCAGTGAGCGCGAAATTCTTTATCAGGTACTGTTTGATATGCGTCAGGACGTGACGGAATTGAAGAAACTTGTGCATGAAATTATGGCCGAGCGGGCAGCTTCCAATGTGGGTGCTGCCAATCTCTCTTCGTATTATCCACAAAACTCCCCCTTGGTTACTTCCACAACGGGTGAGTCAAATGTTCCGACTATCATCCATCCGGCAGTGCAGCCAGCTGCTTCACTCTCATCGGCCGGCGATGATGATATTCAGGATACAGAAGAATATGTAGAAGAATCGTTGGCGTTGGATGATGTGGAAAAGGATATGATTCGTAAGGCGCTTGAGAAACATCATGGGAAGCGAAAAAGTGCGGCTCAGGATTTAAATATCTCTGAACGCACCTTATACAGGAAAATAAAGGAATATGGATTGGATTAAGAAAGTAGGAATTGTAGCAGCTTGTGCATGCTTGGCTTTGGTTGTTTATTCATGCCGCATCTCTTTGGGACTGGCTCCTATCAGCTCAATTGATTATACAAAGGTAAAGACCATCTCGATCGCCGATTTTCAAAATCGGGCGGAGTATGTCTATGCGCCTTTGGCGGTGGAGTTTAATACAAGGCTGAAAGATATGTTTATTCAGCAAACTCGTTTGCAGATGGTAAATTCAGGGGGCGATTTGGAAATTGATGGTGAGATTACAGGTTACAATCAGTATAATGAGTCGGTGGATGCCAGTGGCTTTGCTTCTAAAGTGAAGGTGACCTTGACTGTAAACGTCCGATATGTCAATAATACCAATCACGAAGAGGATTTTGAACAACAGTTCTCCGCTTTTCAGACGTATGATTCCGGGCAGTTGCTGACGGATGTGCAGGATGGATTGATTTCCTTGATGGTGAAGGATATCACGGAACAAATCTTTAACGCGACGGTAGCTAACTGGTAAGTGATATGACGACCGCACAATTGCAACAATGGATTCAACGTCCGGAGACTTTAAATCAGGAGTCTTTGTACGAACTGCGGACGCTGGTGGCTCGATATCCTTATTTTCAGACAGCCCGTTTGCTATACCTGAAAAATCTTTTTTTGCTTCATGACATCGGTTTTGGCGCTGAATTGAGGAAATCTGTTCTTTACGTGGCCGACAGGCGTTCATTGTTCTATCTTATAGAGGGAGACCGCTATGCGTTAAGACAGCGCGAGGAAGCTGCTCCTCCTTTGAAAGAGGAAGAAGAACCTGGTGTGGATCGTACGCTGTTTCTTATTGATGCTTTTCTTTCCACAATGCCCGATGAACAGTCTCAGTCGTCTGATCTGGATTACACCATGGATTATACAGCCTATTTGCTGCGGGAAGATGCGGACGCGGCTCCGGCTGTTCCCGATGCGGAAACCGAAGCGGTGCAGCCGCTCCGAGGGCAGGCTTTGATAGACGGATTTCTGAGCAAGATGAATGAAGGGGAGGAGCAGGGAGAGAAAGCGCCGGAGTCCTCTGCTTTATCGAACCCGGTGTCGACTTCGGTACCTGTCGAAAGCGGAGAATATAAAGAAGATGAAGCGCAGACGTCGCTTACCGAAGTGGAAGACGACAGTTGTTTTACTGAAACTTTGGCCAAAATTTATATAAAACAGCACCGGTATGAGAAGGCGCTTGAAATAATTAAAAAATTAAGTTTGAATTATCCAAAAAAAAATGCTTACTTTGCAGACCAAATCCGATTTTTGGAGAAATTGATTATTAACGCTAAATCAAAATAAGTAAAAAATGTATCCATTATTAGTTATCTTAATGTTGCTTGCATCTTTGTTGATGTGCTTCATTGTCTTAATTCAAAACTCAAAAGGAGGCGGTTTGGCTTCCGGATTCTCTTCATCCAATCAGATTATGGGTGTGCGTAAAACTACAGACTTCCTGGAGAAGACTACGTGGACACTGGCAGCCGTTATGGTTGTGCTGAGTATTGCCACTGCTTATGTTTTGCCTTCTGCAACTGTACGTGAAGGCGATGTTATCATGGAGCAGGCACAGCAGCAGGAAGCAACCAATCCATATAATATGCCTATAGGTACTGCAGCTCCGCAGGCCGATGCTCCTGCAGACTCTGTAAACTGATATTGACATTATAATCTTATATTTTCTGTAAGAGCGGGATTGCTGCATGTAGAGTGTGGTCAATCCCGTTTCTGTTTATAGTTATGAAACTTGATGTTATGAATACGACTTCCTCAATCCAACAAACGTTGCGTGATTCGGCCGGTATACGCTGGATGGTATTGCTCTTTTTGGCTTTTGCCATGTTCTGCTCCTATATTTTCATGGATATTCTGTCACCAATCAAGGACCTGATGCAGTCAACCCGTGGTTGGGACTCTACAGCTTTTGGTACCATGCAGGGTTCTGAAACATTCCTGAACGTGTTTGTCTTCTTCCTCATCTTTGCGGGTATCATTCTGGATAAAATGGGAGTTCGCTTTACAGCGGTTCTCTCAGGAGCTGTGATGCTGGTGGGCGCCACAATCAATTGGTATGCCGTGACCGAAAGTTTCCAAGGGAGCAGCCTTGAAAGTTGGTTCACCAATAATCTGAACTATATTCCGGGTTTCGATGAATTGGGCATTTCGCCGTTCTACGAAGGCATGCCCGCTTCGGCAAAATTCGCGGCCGTGGGATTTATGATATTCGGTTGTGGAGTCGAGATGGCGGGTATCACTGTGTCTCGTGGTATCGTGAAGTGGTTCAAAGGGCGCGAGATGGCGTTGGCTATGGGCTCTGAGATGGCTCTTGCGCGTTTGGGTGTAGCTACCTGTATGATCTTTTCTCCGATGTTCGCCAAGTTGGGAGGTGTTATTGATGTTTCCCGCTCTGTCGCTTTTGGCGTCGTACTTCTGATGATAGCCATGATTATGTTTATTGTCTATTTCTTTATGGACAAGAAACTGGATGCGCAGACTGGCGAAGCCGAGGAAAAAGATGATCCGTTTAAAATCAGTGATTTGGGTAAGATCTTGTCGAGCGGTGGTTTCTGGTTGGTGGCCTTGCTGTGTGTGCTTTATTATTCTGCTATCTTTCCTTTTCAGAAGTATGCGGTCAACATGTTGCAGTGCAATCTGGTCTTTACAGAGGTTCCGGCCGGTTCTTTCTGGGCGACCAATACGGTGACGGTCATCCAGTATGTCATTATGTTGGTGGTTGCCGTAGCGGCTTTTATCAGCAACTTCTCGAAGCGGCCGGCCATGAAGTCCGGTTTGCTGGTGTTGGCTGGTGTCGCTTTAGTCATATTCTGTTATATGGGCTATATGCGCCAGAGCGCTGAAACGGTTTTTGCGGTATTCCCGTTGCTGGCTGTAGGCATCACGCCGATATTGGGAAATTATGTAGACCATAAGGGAAAGGCTGCAAGTATGTTGGTCATCGGTTCGTTGCTGCTTATCTTCTGCCACCTGACTTTTGCTTTCGTGCTTCCGGTGTTGAAGGCCAATGCCGTGGGAGGAATAGTTGTGGCTTATCTCACTATTCTGGTTCTGGGAGCCAGTTTCTCGTTAGTGCCTGCATCGTTGTGGCCGAGTGTGCCTAAGCTGGTGGACGCCAAGATCATCGGTAGTGCATACGCCTTGATTTTCTGGATTCAGAACATTGGCTTGTGGCTGTTCCCGCTTCTTATCGGTAAAGTGCTCGACCAGACCAATCCACAGTTGGTGACCGATTTGAAGAACGGGGTGATTACGCCCGAAGAGGCCGCCGTTTCTTATGATTACACGGCTCCTTTGGTCATGCTTGCTTGTTTGGGTGTGGCGGCTCTGATGTTGGGTTTGGTCCTGAAGGTTGTTGACAAGAAAAAGGGACTTGGCCTGGAAGAACCGAACATTAAGGAATGATGTTATATGTCGAAAAGACAAACTCGATTTAATCTTTTGGATACAATTCCGGTCTGTGCCGGAGATGTCCGTACGGAATGGGAGGGTGAGTGTGCAGTGCTCATCCTTCCCCGTTTTCGTAAGGCATGGATGCAACGTTGGCTGTTGCCCAAGTCCTTGTCCCCGTATGTGCGTATGCCACTCGAAGAACATGGAACGGCCGTGTGGAGACTGGTCGACGGGCAACGTACGGTGCGGGAAATTATTGAACTGTTGGCACCGCATTTTGAGGGGGATACGACTTATCCTTCCCGTGTAGCCGCTTATCTGATGCGGCTACAGAAGGATGGACTTATTCGGTTGCTTGCCGGAGCGTGATTTTTTATTCTTCTACCCTGTCTACTTTCAGCAAACCGCCGGTGTTAACGTCAAACAACACTTTGGTTGTCGATTTTTTGTTGAACAGCACGGGAGCCAGATATTCCCGGGTGCCAAATTGCGTCACGGACAGTTCGTTGTCGAACAATACCTTTCCCTCATACGTCAGTGTCACCTTGGCCCGGCCGGGTACGTTGTAGACAACGCCTTCCAATTCCTTTTTCTCAGTTGTTGTCGGAGGCAGGCTTGGAACGTTCATGTTCTGGATGCTGATATACACAGGTTCTCCCGCCAGATTGTCTTTGTCGGTGGCTCCCAGTTTTCGTGAGAAGCGTAAGGCTACCTCGTTTTCTTGTTCTTGGGGAACGATGCGGATGGTGAAAGTCTTGGACTCTTTTTTCTCTTTGCCCGCAAACATCGCCGTCATGGCTTTTTCCTGCATGTTCAGGTTGTCCAGCATGATTTTCAGCTGATTGCCGTCAGTAGGCATGTTGTCGGCTTCGCCTCTCACCAGGGTATTTTTACTTTCGCGGATGCCATAGATTTCTTTGGCCACCAGCTCTGCCATCTTGGCGTTGGAGCTTGCCATCAGGATTTCTTCGGTCAGGAAGCTGCGCACATCAACCTCTTTGGGAGTCGTTTCTTTTTCTGTTTTTTTGTCCGATGTGTGAGACTTCTTTCCGCTGAAGGGCATGTTGATGGATCGCACGATGCCGTCCTCCGTCAGTTCCATTAGGGGAGCCACGGTCTTGTCTTTCATTTTTACGAAATAGACATTGTCTTTATCGGGCACTCCGACCACTTTTGTCTCTATCTTATCCATCGTCCAATAGATTTCAGGGTCATCCGACACGTCCGAAAGGCGCAGGTAGCGCTCGGCGTAGCGGCAGAACTCACCGGGAGTATAGGTATGCTTGGTGGTGTATACCTTGATTTCGATTTCAGTTTTCGGGAGCATATAGGTCACTCCATAGTCCTTGCCCTGCATTACTCCGACGGTCACTTCCGTTTGTGCCGCAGCCAGGAGGCTCAGCGTGAGCGCGGACGACAATAAGAAGGTTCTTTTCATCATGCTTCTCTTAGGTTTTGGTTTTTAACAGCTTTGATAAAACAAAGATAAGGAAGTTATCCGTGTCGTGTATGGATTTTGATATAATTAACAAAATGTAGTGTGCGGATGGAGTAGAATGTATACAAATTTTTCAAACCGGAAGGCGTATGATTGAAAATAAGTTTGTATCTTTGCAGCCACGATTCCATGAACCGTACATCAAAATTCCGGGGTTGACTGGATTTGACAGCGGGTAGAAATGGTAGGTAAGCATGCAGTGGGTCGGTAATTTCCACTTAAATCTCAGTTATCGAACTATTATCTGGCAACGAAAATTATGCTCTCGCTGCTTAATCGAAGTACAGTAGATTAGCTTTATTTCCGCCAAAGTGGTGGAAACGGGATGTCACTCAAAAGCTCTTGTTCCGAAGCGTTTGGCAAAGTGGCACAGCAAAATCGGGAATAGCTTGGGTCTTTCTTCGCGGCCTCGGTGAAACTTTAGAAGATAAGGTGCAGGTTGGTGGCTCTGGTCTTGCCTGCGCTCGAAAACCGAAGGCAGAGATAAGCATGTAGAAAGCTTGCGGTTTCCTCGTTTGGACGAGGGTTCGATTCCCTCCAGCTCCACCCGAGAAGGTTTTAAAACCTTCTGAAAAACTTAAAAGCACTGAAGTAAGCCGTTTGGCTTGTTTCAGTGCTTTTGATGTTCTTTCGCCGCACAATCCGGACAAATGCCTTTCAGCACGTAGTTGATGCTGTGCAGGCTGAATCCCTCGGGCAGCTTCACCATCGGTGTGGGAATATTGGTGAAGCAGAAGGTGCGGTTGCACTTCTCGCAATGGAAATGGGTGTGCAGATCGTTCACGTCGCATGAACACGACGGGCTGCATACGGCGTATTTGAATGCGCCTGTTCCGTCGTCGATGCTGTGGATGAGGTGGTGTGACAGGAAGAGGGTGAGGGTGCGGAAGATGCTCGAACGGTCCACCGTGTCGAGCATGTCTTCCAGGTCGGCCAGTGATACGGATCGTCCGGCCTGCATCATGGCTTTCAGTACCAGCAGCCGTATGGCGGTCGGCTGTATTTCGCGTTTGGCCAATAGTGCCAGATAAGTATTTTCCTCCATATACTTTGTCATTTGATCAGTTTCTGTATCCGCATGGCGTTGAGTACTGCCAGCAGGGCTACTCCTACGTCGGCGAATACGGCTTCCCACAAAGTGGCCATCCCTGCCGCTCCCAGTGCCAGCACCGCTGCTTTTACTCCCAATGCCAGCAGAATGTTCTGCCAGACGATGCGGCGTGTCTGCCTCCCGGCCCGTATGGCGGTGGCGATGCGCGAGGGTTGGTCGGTCTGTATCACCACGTCGGCAGTCTCAATGGCGGCGTCGCTTCCCCATCCCCCCATGGCAATGCCTACGTGGCTCAGGGCCAGGGCAGGCGCGTCGTTGATGCCGTCGCCGACAAAAGCCGTGCGGCAAGTGCTGTCCTGCCTCAGATTCTCAAGATGCTTCACCTTGTCTTCGGGCAGCAGGTCGCCGTAGGCCTGTCCGATGCCCAATTGCTGTGCAAAGATAGTGACAATGGACTGTTTGTCGCCCGAAAGTATCTGAATATTTTTTATCTGTAGAGCTTTCAGGTCGTCAATGGCCTGTCGGGCATCCGGTTTCAGGGTGTCGGCCAGTGTCAGGTGACCGATGTAGTGGCCCTCGGCGGCACATGCCACGGTTGTCCCTTTGGCTTCGTTTAAGGCTGGCGGATAGGCAATGCCTTCGCGCTCCAGCAGGCGGGTGTTTCCCACCAATATGCTCCGGCCTTCCAGGGTGGCTCTTACGCCACATCCGGCTATTTCCTCGACGTCCGTGGCTTGCAGCAGTTCTACTTGCCGTTCTTCAGCATATCGTGTCAGGCCTGCGGCCAACGGGTGGGGGCTGTCCTGTTCGGCGGAAGCGGCCAATCGGATGAGTTGTTCCTCGCTGATGCCCGGCCGGGGAACGCAGGTTTGCACATCGAATTCACCTCGGGTCAGGGTGCCGGTTTTGTCGAATACGACTGTATTTATCCGACTGATGGCATCCAGATAATTTCCTCCCTTGAACAGGACACCTTGTCGGGAGGCGGCCCCGATTCCTCCGAAATAGCTCAGCGGGATGCTGACTACCAGTGCGCAGGGACAGGATACGACCAGAAAGACCAATGCGCGGTAAAGCCAGTCGCTGAAAACGTAGGTGAAGCCTTCGCCGCATAGTGACCATAGCCAGGGGAACAGCACGATAAGAACTGCCAGGACGGTGACGGCAGGTGTATAGATGCGGGCAAACTTGCGGATGAACAGCTCGGCGGGAGCCTTCCGCTCCGAGGCGTCCTGCACCATGCGCAGGATGCGTGACAGGGCACTGTCGGTGAAGGGCCTTGTGACGCGGATCTGCACCGTCCGTCCCGTCGAAATCATGCCGGCCAGTACTTCGCCGTCTTTCCCGATGTCGCGGGGCAGGCTTTCACCGGTCAGGGCTGCCGTGTTGAAAGTGGCGCTTTCGTTGCAGAGTGTCCCGTCGAGCGGCACTCGTCCGCCGGCTTTTACTTCAATCGTTTCTCCTGTCTGCACGTCTTGTGGAGAAACCTCTACCAGGCGGCCGTCGCGGACGACGGTGGCTTTCTCCGGGCGGATGTCGAGCAGAGCGCTGATGTCCCGGCGGGCTTTGCTCACGGCCTTCTCCTGGAAATGTTCACCCAGCGAGTAGAAGAGCATCACCGCTACCCCTTCGGGATATTCGCCGATGGCGAAAGCGCCGACGGTGGCGATAAACATCAGTGTAAACTCGTTGAAATATTCCCGGTGGGTCAGTTCTTTCCAGGCTTCTTTCAGGACGGGGAGGGCTACGGGCAGGTAAGCTGCCAAGTACCAGACGACGGCCACACCTTGCTGCCGGAACAGGTCTGCGTCTGTCGCCTGGAGTATCATGCCTGCGGCCAACAACAACCCCGACAGCACCATTCGTCCATATTCTTCCATGAAATTCTTTCGCCTGTGGCAGCCTGTGTGTGCAGCTCCATGCGAACAACATTGGCAACTCATATTCAGATGTTCTTATAGTTTTCTGAGTGCAAAGGTAGCGGTTCGGATGTGCAACTTGGTTGCAAACACAAGTTTTATCGTGTTTTATGTCAGTCTTCCTTTATTCCTTATCTGCTTTCAGCTACTGCCTGAATAACTTTCAGACTACGCCTGAATACTTTTCAGGATACTGTCTGAATACTTTTCAGGCAGTGGCTGAAAGTCTTTCAGGCAGTACTCTGAAAAGTATTCAGGTAATTTCTGAATGAAACCTGAAACGTTTCTTCCTGATAACTACCCATTTGTGCTTATCTATTTATGTCCATCCATTTGTGCCTGTTCATCGGTGACATTTTGATATAGGTCAATTCGTGCATTCCCCTTTTTTGTTAATTTTGCGCCCGATTTCAGGAGAATACGTATCATGGCCAAATCGGTGGAAATGACGGAAGGCCGGACCCTTCCGCAGATATTTTATTTTGCTTTGCCCTTACTGATGGGCAACTTGCTGCAGCAGACCTATTCGATGGTCGATGCTGCTATTGTCGGAAAGTTTCTGGGTATCAATCCGCTGGCGGCGGTAGGTGCCAGCACTTCGGTGGTTTTTCTGATTTTGGGCTTCTGCAACGGTTGTTGCGGTGGTTTTGGCATTCCTGTGGCGCAGAAGTTCGGTGCGCGCGATTATGTCACCATGCGCCGTTACGTAGCGGTCAGCCTGAAGCTGGCCGGCGTGATGTCCGTGACGCTTGCCGTGCTGACCAGCCTCTTGTGTGCCTGGATCCTGCGCCTGATACGCACACCGGAGAATATCTTCGCCGATGCATACGCCTATCTGTTGGTCACTTTCATTGGTATTCCCTGTACCTTCTACTATAACCTTCTGTCCAGCATCATTCGCGCGTTGGGCGACAGCAAGACGCCTTTCTGGTTCTTGTTGCTTTCCACTGTGCTCAACATCCTGCTCGACCTTTTCTGCATCCTTGTCCTGGGGTGGGGTGTGGCCGGTGCGGGCATCGCTACGTTAATCGCGCAGGGAGTATCTGCCGTTCTGTGCTATTTTTATATGATTCGGCATTTTGACATTCTCCGCACGACACCGGCCGAACGTCGTTTCAATGGGCGCCTGGCCCGGACACTGCTTTCCATCGGTGTTCCCATGGGACTTCAGTTCTCCATTACCGCCATTGGAAGCATCATGCTTCAGAGTGCCAACAATGCGTTGGGCACTGCCTGTGTGGCCGCCTTTTCGGCCGCCATCCGCATCAAGATGTTCTTCATGTGTCCTTTCGAGAGCTTGGGCATAGCGATGGCCACCTTCGCGGGGCAGAACTATGGCGCGGGCAAGCCGGAGCGCATCTGGATGGGCGTGAAGTCCAGCTCATTGATGATGATGATTTATTGGATTTTTACACTCGTTGTACTGATCCCCGGTTCCCGCATGTTTGCGATGCTTTTTGTTGACGCCTCGGAGACGGAGATCTTGGATGATGCCGTGCTGTTCCTGCATGCCGCCGTTGCTTTCTTTCCTGTTCTGGGCTTGCTTTGCATCCTGCGTTACACCATTCAGGGAGCCGGCTTCACCAACCTGGCCATGCTCTCGGGAGTGTCCGAGATGATAGCCCGCATCCTGGTCAGCGTGATTGCCGTTCCGGTGTGGGGATACATTGCCGTCTGCTTCGGCGACCCTACCGCCTGGGTCTTTGCCGATGCTTTTCTCATCCCCGCTTTCATTTATGTGTATGCAAGGATAAAGCGGACGGCTCTTCCTGTCGCCTCCTGACTTGTTCTCTTATTTTTGTGTGACGACCGTGATGCCCAGGGCGATGAGTGTCAGCAGAGAAGCCGCGGCCGATACGCCTCCCCATCCCCATAGCTCCCAGCAACTGCCGGCTAGGAAGGTGCCTAGTGATCCGCCGATGAAGTAGGTGGTCATGAAGATCGTGTTCAGCCGGTTGGAAGCCGAAGGGCAGAGGTGGAAGATGCTGGTCTGATTGCTCAGTTGGATGCACTGCATGCCGATGTCTATCAGTAGGATGCCGGCCACGATGGCCGCGAAGGAGTTCTGCCCGAAATAGAAACAGCACCAAGACAGCAGATTGAGGCCGCAGCCGATATAGTTGAAGTTGCGTACGCCTACTTTCTTCACCCAACTGCCTACAAAGGAAGCTGTCAGCGCACCGGCCACGCCACACAGGCCCAAGAAGCCAATGACATCACTGTCGGCGTAGAACGGCGCACCGCTCATCTTGAAGGCCAGGCACGACCACATGCCCAGCATGGAGCCGAAGGTCAAGGCGGACCGGATGGAGTAGATGCGGAGTTCGGGATAATCCTTCACCAGTTGGAACAGAGATTTCATCAGAGCGGAGTACCGTCCGTTGAAGGTCGGGCGGATGTCTGGCAGCACTTTAAGTATCACGAAGGCGCACACCACCATCATGCCGGCGGCGATGTAGTACATTTCGCGCCACCCCAGCAGCTCGCCGACGTATCCACTGACTACGCGCGAAGCCAGAATGCCCGTCAGCAGGCCTGAGATGACGATGCCCACGTTGCGCCCCTTGTTCTCCGGCCGGGAGAAGACGGAAGCGATGGGTACAAAAATCTGAGGTATCATAGAGCCTACGCCCGTCAGCAGCGAGGCGATCCAGATAATGTGGATATCTGTGCTCACGGCCATGGTCAGCAGGGAGCCGACGAGCAGGGCGAAGTTGGCCAGTATGATTTTCTTGCGCGGATAGAGGTCGCCCAGCGGGATGATGAACAGCAGTCCCAGTGCATAGCCCACTTGCGTAATCATGGCGATAAGGTTGGCTTTGAACTCTGAGACGCCCAGCTCGTTGCGTATCAGGTTGAGCAGGGGTTGGTTGTAGTAGATGTTTGCCACGGACACACCGGCCACGATGGCAAGGGTCCAGAGTATGTGGGCCGGGAGGCCGCCGTTTTCTTTCAGTTCAGTGTTCATGCGGATGTAACTTCTTGAAAATAGAAAATCCCCATAAGCTTGCGCTTATGAGGATTACCACTAAAAATGGGTGGCAGATGGGACTCGAACCCACGACATTCAGAACCACAATCTGACGCTCTAACCAACTGAACTACAGCCACCATGTTAGTGCATTTCCTAAATGCGGTGCAAAGATATGGATTATATTTGAA
>CALUFR010000065.1 GCA_944319875.1 uncultured Bacteroides sp. | reverse complement strand
CCGGGCCACCCATGTCTTCGTGGCCAGCGTCTGCAAGGCGGGGAAGAGGCGGTGGTGGATGTCCTTGACGGAAATGCCGTTGCCCACGTGGTCGTTCCACACGGCAAACATGCCGCCCAGGATGGCGGGGTCTTTTTCTTCGAAAACAACCTTGCCCACGTGAGCCGGTGTCCATTCTTCATAGAGATATTGAGTGTTCAGGTAATCGTGATAGTAGCCGGCGGCAGGCACGATGTAGACCAGTCCGTCGGGGATGCTGATAAGCTTGTAACCCTGCCGCACCATCTCCTTGGGATCGGCAAAACCGTTGTACCAAGCGCTCATGATGACGTTTTCGGACTTGACGGGCGTCTCGCCATCAGCATGGGTCAGGGCGCCCCACATGCAGGCTTGCTTGCCGTAGCTCTCCACCAGGCGGATGTAGTGGTCGGTGAAGGCGCGGAACTTCTCGACTACGTCTTTCTTTTTGTTCGAATACTCATCGGTGCCGATGTGGACACGCGGGCCGCGGAACACAGGCTCTTCACCCTCCAGATACTCCTTGAAGAGGCCGTCCATGAAGGTGTAGGTCTCCGGATTGAAGAGGTCGAGGTGGTCCATGCCATACTCCCGGCTTCCTATCTCGGGTTTGTAATGACTGAATGCCAGCGTGTGGGCGGGCGCGTCGATTTCGGGAATGATTTCGACGAAGCGCGAAGCGGCTTCCTCTTGGAAGTCAATGAACTCACGCTTGGTGTAGTAACCATCGCGGGCGGTCAGGCCGGGATAGGTGTCACACTCTAAGCGGAAGGCGGCGTAGGTCTTGTCCCAATCGTGTCCGAAGAACTGCTTGAAACCATTATCGTTGAGATGCACCTGCAAGGTATTCATTTTATAATAAGCCATCATCTGCACCAGGTCGCGCAAGTAGGACATGGGGATGAACTTGCGTCCGCAATCTATCATGAAGCCGCGCAAGGCATAGTCGGGCCAGTCGCGCAAGCGGCCTTTCGGCAGGTGGCGGTCCTCGCTCTGCTCGCTCATCTGGAGCAAGGTGCGCGTTGCCCAATAAGCGCCTACCACTTCGGGGGCGGAGACGGTGACATGACGGTCCACGAGGATGGCATAGCCTTCATGCCCCAGCTTCTTGTCTTTCTTCAACGTAAAATAGATATCGCCTGCGGAAGGCTTCCCCTGAACAACCTCGGGAGTGACGCCGAACATCCGGCCATAGTCGGCCACAAAGGCCTCGGCCACGGAACGCAGGGCCTCCTGGGCATAAACTACACGCATATCGGCCGAAGGAACGAAAGCCCCTTCACGGCCTTGCCACTCTTTCAGTTCGGGCACTACAAAAGGCTTCTCATTCTGAGCGTATAAGCTCACCTGCGAGAAGCATGACAACAGAAGAAGGCACAAGGCCTTCGAGATAAAACGGATTTTAATCATATAAAAAATAGTAAAGTTAACGATGTCTGATGTAGAAAAAGCTTCCGCAAGTCCTTATCACTCGCGACGCCCCATGAATATCATAACGTAATAAATCAGCGTAGCCAGCGAACCCAAAGCGGCCACCACATAGGTGTAGGCGGCGGAGCGGAGGGCGTCTTCGGCCTTGTCATGGTTATAGGCATTGGTGATGCCACTCGCGCTGAGCCACACCAGCGCACGCTTGCTGGCATTGATTTCCACCGGCAAAGTGACGAAGCTGAACAACGTGGTCAAGGCAAAGAGGATGATGCCCGCCAGCAACAGGCCGGGATAGACATTCAGCAACAAGATACCGGCCAGCAACACCCACGTCATGATGTTCGAGGCGAACGAGACAACCGGCACCAACCGGCTGCGCAACGTGAGCGGAGCGTAGGCGCGGGCGTGCTGAAGGGCGTGCCCGCATTCGTGAGCGGCAACGGCGGCGGCCATGATGCTATTGCTGGAGTAAACGCCCTCGCTCAGGTTGACGGTCTTGTTGGCGGGGTTGTAGTGGTCGGTCAGGTGGCCGGGGGTGTGGGTCACCTGCACGTCATAGATGCCATTGTCCTGAAGCATCTTGCGAGCCACGTCGGCACCCGTCATGCCATTCCCGGTGGGTATCTTCGAATACTTCTTGAACTTGTTCTGCAGGTTCATCTGCACCAGCCAGCTCAAAACGGCCACTCCGATAAATATAATCCATTGCATTCCTATCATTCCTGTTTCCATAATCTATTTTCTTTTTTAATTTGACAATTCATTCTCTTTGCGAAGAGAAGACAAATAATTTGCCAAAGATAAACGTTAGCAAGCGAGATGCCGCATGAATTAACACAGATTATAGATTTTCATTATTTACACCCCTCAGTCGAGTTGCAATTCCACGACCTTGTCCACCTCCGTAGGCGCTTCGGCAAACTGAAGGACAACACCGCCGTCCACCCGCTTGAACTTCACCGCCTGACGGCTCGCGAAGTCCATCGCACGCTTCACTTTCCTGTCTTCCAAGGGCAGGAAAAGCGCCTTGTCCTGCAGGTCGAGGATATGGACAAACAGGCGGTCGCCCTTCTGCGTGGTCACGCCCCAGGGATGAGGAGCGACGCAACCGCCCCGCGTGCCATAGATGGTTTCGCCATACGTTTTCATCCACTCGCCTATCTCCTTCAGGCGCTCTAAAGCCACTTCGGGCAAGCATCCGTCGGGTTGAGGGCCGATGTTCATCAGCAGGTTGGCGTCCTTGCCGGCGGCCTTCACCAGGTAGTGTATCAGCGTCTTGGTGGATTTATAATTCTGATCCGTAATCTTATAGCCCCACATGCCGTTCATGGTCTCACACGTCTCCAGCGGCAAGCTGCTGATGTCTTGTCCTGAAAGGCCGGACTTGTTCTCGCCCGGCAGGTCGCGTTCGAAAATCTGAATATCCTCGCCCTCAAAAGGTACTTGGTGATGGTTGTTCCCAACGAGGCAAGCCGGCTGAAGCTTGTGTATCAGTTCATATTGTCCGGGCAATTGCCAATCGAAACCGGGGTTCTGATCCTGATCCCACCAGCCGTCAAACCAGATGGCGCCTATCGGCCCGTAGTTGGTGAGCAACTCCGTCAGCTGATTGTTCATGAAGCGATAATAACTTGCCCAGTCACCTTTAGGATTGGGACGACCCGTCCCCCTACCCGTTCGCCCCCACGGGCAATCCTCGCGATACCAGTCGATGTGCGAGTAATAAAGATGCAGGCGGATGCCCTGCTTGTGGCATTCGTCGGCCAGCTCCTTCAGGACGTCGCGTTTGAAAGGCGTAGCGTCCACCACGTTATAGTCAGAATATTTCGTGTCGAACATGGAGAAGCCTTCGTGATGGCGGCTGGTGAAGCAGATGTACTTGGCACCCGAGGCCTTGATGGCGGCCACCCATTCGGCGGCATTGAATTTTGAGGGATAAAAGCCGCCTGCCAATTTGGCATATTCCTTATAGTTCAGATTATGATTGGTCATCGTCCACTCGCCCGTGGCCAACATGGCATACAGCCCCCAATGAAGGAAAATGCCGAAACGGGCGTCGCGAAACTCCTGACGCGACTTCAGGTTTTCTTCTGTAGGTGTATAACTTTGGGCACGCACGGGAAGTGCCAGACTTGCACACAACAGGGCTAAGGCTAAAAAGGATGTCTTCATAAGAAACGGATGTGTTTTGTGATAAAATAAAAAAACGCAGGTTTCCTAAAAAGGCCGGGAAGCCTGCGCTTTGTCCATCGCTGATGGGTTATTCTTCGGTATAACGTTCAATGGTCTGTTCGCGATCGGGGCCTACAGACACAATCTTGATGGGCACGCCCAGCTGCTCTTCGAGGAAGGACAGATAAGCGTTGAACTCCTCGGGGAATTCATCTTCGCTCTGCATCTTGGTCATGTCGGTTTGCCAGCCGGGCAGTTCTACATAAACCGGCTCCACGCCTTCGGCGATATCAAAGGGGAAGTAGTCTATCTCCTCGCCATTTATCTTGTAGGCCACGCAAGCTTTGATGGTCTCGAACGTGTCGAGCACGTCGCTCTTCATCATGATGAGCTTCGTCACTCCGTCCACCATGACGGCATATTTCAGCGCCACGAGGTCTATCCATCCGCAACGACGACGACGACCGGTGACGGATCCGAACTCATGCCCGAGCGTACAAATCTTGTCACCCGTCTCATCGAAGAGCTCCGTGGGGAAAGGACCTGCGCCTACGCGGGTGCAATAGGCCTTGAAAATGCCATAGACATCGCCAATCTTGCCGGGAGCCACACCCAAACCCGTGCAGGCACCCGCACAGATCGTATTGGAAGAAGTGACAAAGGGATAGGAACCGAAATCCACATCGAGCATCGTCCCCTGAGCGCCCTCGCAAAGCACCGACTTTCCTTCATTCAGAAGTCCGTTGATTTCGTGCTCGCTATCCACCAGGCGGAATTGCTTCAAGTATTCGATGCCTTCGAACCAGTTCTTTTCGGCCTCGGCCAAGTCGTACGCATAATTCAAGTTCTTGAGAATTTGTTCGTGACGAGCCTTGGCGGCGGCGTATTTCCGGTCGAAATCGTGCAGGATGTCACCCACACGCAGACCATTACGGCTCACCTTGTCGGTATAGGTAGGCCCGATTCCTTTGCCCGTGGTACCCACTTTGGCATCCCCCTTGGCGGCCTCGTAGGCAGCGTCCAGCAGACGGTGGGTAGGCATGATGAAATGAGCCTTCTTCGAGATGTGCAAGCGGGCCTTCAAGTCATGTCCCGACGCTTCGAGCGCCTCGGCTTCGGCTTTGAAAAGAGCCGGGTCGAGCACCACGCCGTTGCCGATGATGTTCACCTTGTCGCCCTGGAAAATTCCTGAGGGAATTGAGCGGAGTACATACTTCTGACCTTCGAACTCCAGCGTATGCCCCGCATTGGGACCTCCCTGGAAACGAGCCACTACGTCGTAGCGCGGAGTCAGTACGTCGACGACTTTGCCTTTGCCTTCGTCGCCCCATTGTAATCCTAATAATACGTCTA
The DNA here is from genome assembly GCA_944319875.1 of uncultured Bacteroides sp. Taxonomy (GTDB): domain Bacteria; phylum Bacteroidota; class Bacteroidia; order Bacteroidales; family Bacteroidaceae; genus Bacteroides. Next base: position 6,185 of record CALUFR010000065.1, on the reverse strand, counting down.
CTTTCATTTTTCTTTTTTATGAATGTTGTTTTTTTGCATTTTCTTGTTGGCCCGTTCACACTTGCCGCACAAACCATAGATGTACAACGAATAGTGCGTCAGGTTAAAGCTCCTGAGCCGGGTGTGCTCGATGGCGTGCTGGAGGTCTTCGTTCTGAAACTCCGTGACCTTGCCACACTGGGTGCAAATCTGATGATGATGCGTGCCGCGATTGTAGCACCGTTCATACTGGGAGGTGTTGCCAAACTGGTGCTTGATGACCAAACGGGCATTCATCAACAAGACGATGGTATTGTAGAGCGTGGCACGGCTGACACGGAACTTCTCCTGCCCTTCCATCAACGAATAGAGAGTGTCAATATCGAAATGACCCTCTATCGAATAGATGGTGTCAAGTATGGCATAGCGTTCGGGCGTCTTACGATGTCCGTGCTGATTGAGATATTCCGTAAATATCTGCTTGACCGTTTCTTTCAATTTGTCACTCTCACCCATGGCAGGTCTTTTTTACAGCCAACAAAGTTAACCTTTTTTTATGGAAAGCAAAAGAAAAGGCGGGAAAAAGCGGGAAACTTCGTGAAAGGTTCAATCACCCACCTGCGATTTCACCGCTTCGTAGAGCAGCCGGCCGCCTTCGGAATCACTATCCTTCAAGCCATCCACACAACGACACACCCTGAAAGCATGCTCCTCACTATGCTCCATAAATCTCCTCAACGCCGCCATCACGGCACTACGCACGGCATAGGTGCCCGACAAGAAGGAGCTGACCGCCTGGTCGAGGAATTCATCGGCCACACGATCATTCATATCCCCTTTCTTCTGAAGCAGGCGGGCAATGGTGAGAAACCCACATACCTGCGCCCATTCACGTTCGTCGGCAATCCAGCGGAAAGCCTTGGCGGGCGCATAAGGCAGGTATTGAAAAAGATTCATCGACGTGAGTTCGGCAATCTCGTTATTGGGCATGGTGTCCACCCAGATATCGGCAATCTCGGGCAAGAAAGTATCTACCGGCTGGAGCAGGCCGGCCAAAATCTTGCACTCGCGGATGTCTTCTTTCCACAAGGCCTGAGCCAAGGCATGGTCTTTCTCATAAGCGGCCGCAATGCTCTTGATGCGGGGCAACTCGACACCAAAGTTCAATTTATATACAAGCCCCTTCTCACGCATGCTTTGTGAAACGGCACCGTTCATCGACAGGCGGAGACGGGTCTTGATATCTTTCAGTTGTTCATGTAAGTCCATCATTCAAAAATATACGGAATGACAATATTCGCTAACCGGAAATGACAGGCATCTCGAGGTCAAGACTCATTCGTTGACGTAGGGCAAAGTGGCGTAATCCTTGCTATAACGCAACATCTGTTCGGCATAGCCTTCATTATAGGTCACCTTCACGTCGGTGATGTTGCCATCGGCATCGGTCACCGGTTCATACTTCGGATTGACAAATCCCTTATAGGGAGCCAAATTCAGCTTCTTGTAGCGTTCGAGCACCTCGGCATGCAGAGCGGGATCCACCTTTACGGCGTAGTTTTCCACCAGCTGGCGGGCGGCTTCAAAATCACCCGTCGACTTGATGCGTTGGATCTCGGCCAGCAGTTCACCGAAGAGGTCACGCACCTTGGCGTAGTCGTTTACCACCACATAAGTCTTGCCTTCTTTCTTCTTCAACTCGACCACTTTGTCGGCCGCACCTTTCTCGTACACCCAACGGGCGATGAGGGCGCGGTTGCGCATGTGGGCCTCCTCAATCTGGTTGCCCGGCTCGATGCGCACCAATTGGGTCATCAGGCCGTTCATCAAGTAGGTATAGAACTGGGCCTTGTAGGCATCACCATCGGGCAAGAGTCCCAGCTCGACCAGCTTTGGATCGGCCACATAGTAGAGCCCGAAGAGGTCGGCACGAGCCTCCTCGATGGTAGAGCCATAAGCCTTCAGCGCATCGGGATCAACACCCGGAAGCAACTTGCCCGAACCGTGACCAAGGCATTCATGCAGGTCAGTGTGGAGTTCATCGGTCAGGTCAGCATACTTGTTGATATTATCCAATTCGGCCTGGCTATAAACGAATTCCTCGTTGAAGCCATTGCCGTGCGCGGCCTTGTTGTAAGCATCGGTGATATTACCTATAGTCACCGACTTGGAGCCGTGTTGGCTACGTATCCAGTTGGCGTTGGGCAGATTGATGCCGATGGCCGTGGCCGGATAGAGGTCACCCGCCAGAATAGCGGCGGTAATCACCTTGGCCGAAACGCCTTTCACTTCTTCTTTCTTGAAACGCTTATCCACGGGCGAATGGTCTTCAAACCACTGGGCGTTGGCGCTGATGGTCTCCGTGCGACGGGTAGCCTCGAGATCCTTAAAGTTGACGAGTGACTCCCAACTGGCCTTCATGCCTAACGGATCGCCATAGGTTTCAGTAAAGCCGTTCACGAAGTCCACACGCGAGTTCAGATCCTTTACCCAAAGAATGGCATAATCGTCGAAAGTCTTCAGGTCGCCCGTTTCGTAATACTCCACCAACTTGGCTATGACGGCCTTCTGCTCAGGCGTCTCGGCCACGCCTTCGGCTTTCTTCAACCAGTAGACAATCTTTTCAAGAGCCTGTCCGTAGAGTCCGCCCACCTTCCATACCTTTTCCTGAATACGGCCGTTTTCCTTCACCAAACGGCTGTTTAAGCCATAAGAAACGGGCGTTTCGTCCTTAGGATTCTTCAGGGCGTTGTAGAAGTTCTCAGCTTCTTGTTGTGTCACGCCTTCGTAATAGTTGCAAGCGGAAGTAAGCACCAAGTCCTCGCCATCGGCCTGATTAACGCGCTTGGGCATCACCTTGGGGTCAAAGATAACGGGAAATATTTCGGTGCAAAACTGCTCCAAAGTCTGGTCTTCGGCCAAAGGAAGCTCGGAAGCATCGACTCCGGCCAAAGCTTGCTTGAAGAACTCGGGAGAAAAACCCGGCACGAACTTCTCGCTTCCATAGTGATGATGAATGCCGTTGGAGAACCACACGCGTTTGAGGTAAACCTCCAACGCCTTGAACTCATCCGAGGTCTTGTCGCCTTTATAACTTGTATAGACGGCCTCCAGCGCCTTCCGGATGCGGAGATTGTACTTTCCGTTCTGGTCAAACAGGATATCACGGCCCTGCAAGGCGGCTTCCGTCAGGTAATAAACCAGTTTCTTCTGCTGGAGCGAGAGTTCCTCAAACCCCGGCACACGATAGCGTAAAATCTGTAAATCAGCAAATTGTTCCACGTTATAATTCATTTTTTCTGCCTCGGCAGACGTTTGTTTCTGGCCTCCGCAAGCGGAAAGCATCGCCACGGCGGCGGCCATCGCAATCAGTTGTTTTTTCATATATCAGCCTTTTGAGATTAAAAGTGTTACAAATTAAAAAAGGAAGTATCCGGCAACCCGACGTTTCCAGATATTTCCCTTCAATCCTTCTCCATTTTCAGGAGCCGGCTCATTTCTTTTTTTCCGCATGTCTCTTACGGTAGCTGTTAGGAGTTTCGCCCACATTCTTATAGAAGGCGGCATAGAAAGACTGGCGGTTGGCAAATCCTACCATTGTGCTAATCTCTTCCACATTCTTATCAGCATAACGCTTGTCCTTCAGCAAATGCATGGCTTCCTTTACTCGATATTCGTTCAAGAGACAAGAATAATTCATGCCAAAACGTGAATTAACCACGGCAGACAGGTAACGCGTATTAGTTTCCAACTCTTTGGCCAAATCCTTAGCGGAATAGTCACGATCTCTGTACTTCTTCTGTACCACAATGATATTCAAAATCTTGTCATACAGTTCGTCTGCCAACTCGGGGCGAATCAATGAGCGGTAAGCCGCATCTTTCTCTTTCTTTTCTCGCAGGTTATAAGGGCGCTTCTTCGGAGCTTCTTCCTGCGTTTTGTTTTCTAAATCACTCATCAAAATTAACTGGTTAGGGTTTTTATACATTCTTCTACCAAGCTTCCTCAGCTTAGGCTTGACAAAAGTCCGTTTTTTTTTTGAGATATGCAACTGTTCCGATGCTTTTTTTTGGCGCAAGAAGGATAAAAAAAGTTGAATAAAGGAATAAAAATGTAACAGAAGTTGGGGAAATGAGTTTTTTTCTTCCCAAATAATCATGCACAATCGGCAACAGATATTCAATAAAAATGATGCAACTCTATAGCAAGAAAAAAATCAGACAACCGCCTCCTAACTCCGATACATTACTTACATCGGTTCATCAGTTCGCGCACTTCGCCTTGAGGAATGCCCAATGCCACGGCCTTCTCCAGGTCGCGCCGGGCTTGCGCTTTCTTCTCCAGCATCAGATGGACACGTCCGCGCATCAGGTAAGCTTCCGATTGCCGAGGGTCGAGACGTATGGCTTCATCCAGATCCAGTAAAGCCTGATCGGGCTTCAGCATGTCCAGCTCCACACCGGCACGGGCCACGCGGACGGAAGCCAGTTCGCTCATGGTATAGGGTATTGCCCCACCCTTATCGGACAACATACCATCCAAAATCGCCAAAGCCTCTTCGTAGCGTCCTTCCCGCTGGCACAACGTGGCCAAGCCCAAACGGCCGCTATAGTTCTGAGGCTCCACCGCCAGCAGCGTATCGTAATCAAGGCGGGCAAACTTGTAGTCGCGTTGTTGCATGTAGATGTAGGCACGCATCAAGAGGGCTTCGGTGTTATGAGGCTCCAGCTCAATGACCTGCGAATAATCGACGCGCGCCTTGTCGTTGTGCCCCATCTCTAACGAAAGGGTGGCATGATTCATCAAAATAGGCACGGACATGGGAGCCATGTTTAAGGCCAGCCGATAGGACTCCAGCGCCTGCTCATAGCGACGCTGACTACGCTGGATGGTTCCCAGATTGGAAAAGAGCAGGGCATTACGCGGATTGGCCGGCTCCAACTTCAGCGCTTGACGAATACAATCCTCGGCCAGGTCAAAGTTACCCTGCTCTGTGGCCGTCACGGCACGCTCGCACCATTCATCATAAGTTTGCGACAGGGCAGGGAGCCAGAAGGTTCCGGCCAAAAAGATGAATAATAAGACTTTCTTCATATCGGTGAATATATTATATAAGGTAATGAGACTATGCGGCTCAATAGAGACCTGTCGACAGATACCTCTCCCCCGTATCGGGCAGGAGCGCCACAATCATTTTTTCCGCCATCTCCGGACGGGCGGCCAGCAAACGGGCGGCGTGAAGCGAGGCACCGGAAGAGATGCCCGCCAACAATCCCTCTTTCTCTGCCAACAGACGGGAGGCGCGGAAAGCGTCGGCGTCAGCCACGGGGATAATCTCGTCCACCAGCGAAGCATCGTAATTGCCGGGGATGAAGTTGGCACCGATGCCTTGCAAGCCGTGCGGGCCTGCCTTGCCGCCTTCGAGCACGGGCGAGGAAGCCGGCTCCACGGCCACGATGCGCACGGCCGGGTTATGCTTCTTCAACGCACGGGCCACGCCCGTCAAAGTGCCGCCCGTACCTACGCCGGCCACAAAGACGTCTATCCGTCCGTCCGTATCTTGCCAAATCTCTTCTCCGGTGGTGCGGAAGTGAACGTCGGCATTGGCGGGATTATCAAACTGGCCGAGGATGACGGCGCCGGGGATGGAAGTCCGAAGCTCTTCCGCCTTGGCCACAGAGCCTGCCATGCCTTCGCTTCCGGGCGTCAGCACCAGTTCGGCACCATAAGCTTGAAGCAAGTTGCGCCGCTCCAAGCTCATAGTCTCAGGCATGGTGAGGATAAGTCGATAGCCTTTGACGCGCGCCACCATGGCGAGCCCGATGCCCGTATTGCCACTGGTCGGCTCGATGAGCGTGGAGCCGGGACGAAGCACGCCGCGCCGCTCGGCATCTTCCACCATGGCAAGGGCGGTACGTGCCTTCACGCTTCCACTGGGATTGAGCATCTCCAGCTTGGCGATTAAGGGACGGGGCAAGCCCTCGGCGCGGCTATAGGCCGAAAGCTCCATCAGAGGGGTACGGCCTACTAAATCTAAAAGATTGGTTGCTATCTGCATAAAAATGATAATTTATCGTTGTGTTTATTTTTCACCACAGATTACACAGATTTACACGGATTTATATCTTTATCCGAGTGGTATCTGTCACCCTGAGCGGTAGTCGAAGGGTCTCATGTAACACTTTCCCATGCATTATGTGAGATGT
>CALUFR010000064.1 GCA_944319875.1 uncultured Bacteroides sp. | reverse complement strand
CAGTCCCGGCAGAGCGGAAAAATCCGGCGGCCGGGACTTTTTTTATCCCATGCCGGACACGGAATAAAACCGACCGGAAGCGCAAACCGCCGTAACACTCCTGAAAAACAATCCGACCTTCCGGACAGAAAAAAAGAAGAATCGGCCCGCAAATCACAAATGCGGGAAAAAAAGCGGCAGAAACGTTGTTTTATAATCAAAAAAGGCTAAATTTGTCACAAATTGGTAGCGGAGGAAGACCCGAAACGCCCCCCGGAACGGGGAAAGGCCCCCCCGGAAAACCAACCCGACCTCCAGCGAGGCTGACACATGGCCGCCCCGAAAGGTTTGTGACAGATAGGATAAAAACATTAAAAATTTTAGCTTATGAACGTACAAAGTATCGGCGAAAATGCAGGAATTATCTGGAGACTGCTCCAAAGCGAAAGCAGGAAATGGGATTACCAAGAAATCAAGAAAGCAACGGGGTTGCCTGATAGAGACATCAATGCCTCCATCGGCTGGCTGGCACGAGAAGGGAAACTGACCATCGACGAGACGAAAATCGGAAGAAGAAATGTTATCTATATTGAATTGAACTATTATATCGGTTAAAACTATGGATAAATACACTATCGGAAACAATGCAGGCATTGTTTGGGAACTACTGAACAACGGGAATCGCTGGAGCTACGAAGAGTTAAAAAAGGCCTCGGGCCTGACAGACAGAGACCTGAACGCCGCTATCGGATGGCTGGCACGAGAAGACAAAGTCTACTTTGAAACAGATAAAAATAACACGGAGTATCTCTATCTCTCCGTTAATGTCTACTATTAAAAATAGTTTCCCTGACTGAACAACAAAAAAAATCGGACGCAGAAAATTGCGCCCGATTTTTTTTATACTCACTCCACTCCCAAATCTTTCATCGTCCGCGGCGCGGGAACACCGGGCAACGGCTTACGCTCTTTCAGCTGCTGGAGAGCGACCTCTATGGCTTTCTCCAGCTGCTGGTCTACGCCCGCCTGTTCCTGGATGGGGTCGTTGTCTATCCAGATGTCCGGATCTACGCCGTGGTTCTCCACAATCCATTGCCCGGTTTCGGCATCGTAGTTGGTGAAGAATGGCACGCGAATGTCCGTCCCGTCCATATAGGGCAGGGAGCCGCTGATACCGACAATGCCGCCCCAGGTACGGGTACCGATGACCGTCCCGAGATTATTCGCCTTGAAGCTCCACGGGAAAAGGTCGCCGTCCGAAGCGGAGTACTTGTTGATAAGCAATACTTTCGGACCGTACTGCGTGGCATCGGGAATGGTGCCGGTCTTGCTGGACGTGCGCGACATGGTCATGCGGTAGGGTTTGCGCAGCAACCGCTCGATAATCATGGGCGAAACGTTGCCGCCGCCGTTGGCACGGTCGTCGATGATGAGGGCTTCCTTGTCCAACTGCGGATAGAAGTAGCGGGCAAACTCGTTCAGGCCTTCCGGTCCCATGTCGGGGATATAGATGTAGCCCACACGGCCTCCGGTAGCCTCTTCGACACGGCGCAGGTTATTCTGCACCCAGTTGTAATGATAAAGCGGATATTCGTCATCCGTAGGTTCGACAACCACCTTGCGGGCACCTTGTGCCGAAGCTTTCGAATTGACGCCCAACTCCGTCAGCACGCCGGCCTTACCGACGAGCAAGCGGTAAATGTTATCTACCGTAGCCGTAGACACCCCGTCAACGGACGTGATGTAATCGCCTTCCTTTATCTCCATGCCCGGCTCGGTAAGGGGTGAGCGGAGTTTCTCGCTGTAAGGTGCACCGGGCAATATCTTGTCTATACGGTAGAAACCACTCTTGTCGCGGCTCAACTCCGCACCCAGCAGGCCCATGCCGATGCGTTCAGGCTTGGGATATTCGCCCGGATTGACGTAGGCATGACCACAAGCCAGCTCGGCTATCATCTCGCCGATAATATAGTTCAAGTCGAGGCGCGTCTTGGCATAAGGCACCAACACGGCATATTTCCGTTTGATGGCCTGCCAGTCCACACCGTGCATGTTCTCCAGATAAAAGCCGTCACGGTAGGCGCGCCAGGCTTCATCGAAGATTTGCGCCCACTCTTGCGGGTAATCTATCGGGGCCACCATGTCCGAAAGGTCTACGGCTTTGTCCAACGCGACTTTCCCCGTGGGCAATTCACTGACAAAAAGCTTACGCCCTTTCATGAAGAGCGCCTTCCTGCTGCCGCTGACGGGAGCCATCGTCGCCCCCTCGGCCACCAGTTCATCCTTCTGCTCTTTCAGGTTGAAAGCGTGCGTGCCACCGTTTCCGTAATACCACACCGTCTTTCCGTCCGAATAAAGGTTCCAATAATTGCCGACGGAAAGAGGCAGCTTGACGATACGGCCCGCAATGCCTTCCGTGTCAATCGTCATCGCGGCATCTGCTTTGTCCGAAGCTTCCGGCTCCTTTTCTTTCGCGCTTCCCTCGTCTTTGCCAAGCTTTTCCACACTTACCGCCTCATCTTCGGGCAAGAAAGGCGAAACCGTATTTTCCTGCAACAAGGCAAGGTAGATACCTCCCATGCGGGTATAGACGTGGTTCCACTCCAGACGCCCGTAGATGGGATTGAAATCACGGTCGGACTCGAAGAGCAGGAACTTGCCGTCCGTACTGAAGGCGGGCGATGAAGAGTTATACCATTTCTCGGTGACAGGATATTCCTTCTTTGTCTCCAGATTATAGACGTAGACCACGGAGAAGTTATTGGCGGCGGGTTTCGTATAAGTCAGCCAACGGCTGTCAGGCGAGAAAGCCACGTCGTAAAATTCCTGTTCGGGATTCCGCATCACCTCGGTCTTTGCCTTTGAAGCCACGTCCACGGTGACGATGCGGTTTTTGCGGTCCGTATAAAGCACCGTCTTGCTGTCCGGGCTCCACTGGAGGCTACGGATGTAGGTATCATTCCCCCGCGTCAGCTGGATGGGTTCGCCTCCCTCGGCGGGTTGCAGATAAATTTCCGTCTCGCCCGTGCGGTCAGAGATGTAAGCGATGTACTTGCCGTCCGGGCTCCAGTCCGCACCACGTTCGTTGGCACCCGGCGTACGGGTAATGTTGCGTGTCACCCCCTTGGAGGCAGGCACATCGAACACCTCCCCACGGGCAGTCACAGCCAGGCGTTTGCCGTCGGCTGAAAGCCCTGCGGCAGTCAGATAGTCTGCCACCGGTTTCCGTTCGGTACGGGCATAGACATTCTCGGCATTGAGTTTGATGTGTATCTGTTCGGCCCGGCGAGTTCGCGGGTCAAAACGGTAGAGGTAACCCGCATGTTCATAAACAATCTGCTTGCCGTCCGTACTGGGGAACTTGATGTCGTAGTCGGTATACTGCGTCACCTTCTCCGTCTGCTTGGTGCGAGTGTTGTAAACAAAGAGGTTCATCGTCTTGTCGCGGTCGGAGATGAAAAAGATTTCCTCACCTATCCACATGGGGCAGATGTCCTGCGCCACGTTGTCCGTCAGGTTCTCCACCTTCTTGGCTTGAGGATCGTAAAGCCAGATGTCATCCGCCATGCCGCCACGGTAATACTTCCAGTTGCGGAACTCGCGGAAGACGCGGTTGTAGGCCAATTGCCTGCCGTTATCCGGTGAGAAACTACAGAAACCGCCTTCCGGCAAAGGCAGCGCATGAGGCATGCCGCCGGCAACCGGTGCTATCCAAAGCTTTCCCTGGAAACCGTCGCCGATACGGTTACGGTAAACCACCCCCTCTCCGTTTGGCGTCCAAGTCATCACGATGTTGTTAGGACCCATGCGGTCACCCACATCGTCGCGGGCATTGGTGGACGTATAGGTCAGGCGGCGCGGCTCACCTCCTTCGGCGGGCATCACATAGACTTCGCGGTTGCCGTCGTACTCACCCGTGAAAGCGATGGACTTGCCGTCCGGTGAGAACCGGGCAAACATTTCATAACCGATATGCGACGTCAGCCGTCGTGCTTCACCACCCGCCAAGGGTGCTGTATACAGGTCGCCGGCATAAGTGAATACCACGTCCGTCCCGTTCGTTGCGGGGAAACGGAGCAGACGCGCTTCGTCACCTTCGGCCTGTGCGCCTACCGCCACGCTGAGTGCCAGCAGGGAAAAAAGAAATTGTTTCTTCATGCTTCTTTGATTTTATTTATCCGTACAAAGTTAGGAAAAAACGGGGAAATGCCATAAAAAGCAAGAAATAGACAAGAACAAATATATCTATAACATACCCTGCTTCTTCAGTTCCTCCACCGCTGTTTCCAGTTCCTCATACCATTCCGCACCGAACTTGCGGATGAGCGGCTCTTTCAGGAACTTATAGACAGGCAGATTTTCCTTCTGTCCCAGCAAGACCGCCGCCTTGCAGACGTCCCAGCGGTTGTAATTCACACCCTTGAACTCACCGAAGTCCTTTACACGAATGGGATAGAGGTGACAGGACACGGGTTTCATAAAGTCCGTCTTTCCCTCGCGGAAAGCCTTCTCGATGGCGCAATAGCAACACCCTTTATCGTCATAACACGTAAAGACGCAATCCTTGCCATTGACAATGGAGGTCACCAGGTCGCCTTCCTGGTCTACATATACTACGCCTTGTTCGTCTATGACGGCACGCGCTTCGGGCGAAAGCTCGTCTTCAATGAGTGGAAGAACCTCTTCCAGCTTTTCCACTTCGTCCAGCTCTACCGGCGCCCCGGCATAGCCCTCGATGCAACACGCCCCCTTGCAGGCGGACAGGTCACACAGGAACTTCTCTTTCAATACGTCGAAACTTACTACGACGTCTTGTACTTGTAGCATAAAATCATTCGTTAGTTATTCTACCTCTGTATGGTCTGCACCATCTAAAAAAGAAGAGGGTGTATCAAAATAAAAGGTAGCTTTCATTTTGCGCTGTCATCCTGAGCAATGCGAAGGATCTCCTTGCAATCGGGAGATGCTTCACTCGCGTTCAGCATGACAAAATGATAGGCACTTTGAATTTTGATACACTCTCAAATAATGCTCAAATTGGTCTTACTTAATCAAATCCTTGCCCGTCATGTCAGCCGGCTGAGCCAGACCCATGATGTGCAGGATGGACGGAGCCACGTCGGCCAATACACCGTTCTCTACCTTGGCATCCTTGTTCGTCGTGACGTAAACGAAAGGTACGGGGTTGAGTGAGTGGGCTGTGTTGGGCGTGCCGTCAGCGTTGAGGGCATGGTCGGCGTTGCCGTGGTCGGCGATGATGATGACTTCATAGTCATTGGCTTTGGCTGCCTCAACGGTATCTTTCACACAGTTGTCGATGGCTACGACCGCCTTCTCAATAGCTTCGTAAACGCCTGTATGACCTACCATGTCGCCGTTGGCGTAGTTCACCACGATGAAATCATACTTCTGCGTGTTGATGGCTTCCACCAGTTTGTCTTTTACCTCGTAAGCACTCATTTCCGGCTTCAGGTCATAAGTGGCTACCTTGGGAGAGGGAACCAGGATGCGGTCCTCGCCATCGAACGGTGTCTCACGTCCGCCGTTGAAGAAGAAGGTCACGTGCGCATATTTCTCCGTTTCGGCGATGTGCAACTGCTTCTTGCCCTGCTTCGAGAGGTATTCGCCCAACGTGTCGGCCACGTTCTCCTTGTCGAAGATGATGTGTACGCCCTTGAAAGAAGCGTCATACGGCGTCATGCAGTAGTATTGCAGCCCCGGGATGGTCTTCATGCCTTCTTCGGGCATATCCTGCTGGGTCAGCACGACGGTCAGTTCCTTGGCGCGGTCGTTGCGGTAGTTGAAGAAGATAACCACATCTCCTTCTTTGATGGTGCCGTCGAAAGCGCAATTGTTGATGGGTTTGATGAACTCGTCCGTCACACCTTCGTCATACGATTCCTGCATAGCCTTTACCATATCGTCAGCCTGCTTACCCTGACCATTCACAAGGAGTTCATAAGCCTCCTTGACGCGCCCCCAGCGTTTGTCACGATCCATGGCATAGAAGCGGCCCACGATGCTGGCGATACGCCCGGCACTCTGTGCGCAATGGTCGGTCAACTGCTGGATGAAGCCCTTGCCACTCTTCGGGTCAGTATCACGTCCGTCCATGAAACAGTGGATGAAGGTGCGTTCGCCGATACCGTATTCCTTGGCGATGTCGCAGAGCTTGAAGAGGTGATCGAACGAAGAGTGAACGCCGCCGTTGGAAGTCAAGCCCATGAAGTGGATGTTCTTGCCGTGCTCCTTGGCGTAGCTGAAGGCTGAAATAATTTCCTTGTTCTTCAGGATGCTGCCATCAGCGCAGGCGCGGTTAATCTTCACCAGGTCCTGATAGACAATGCGTCCGGCACCGATATTGAGATGTCCCACTTCGGAGTTGCCCATCTGTCCGTCGGGCAGGCCTACGTTCTCGCCGCTGGCCTGGAGTTGTGAGTGCGGATACTGAGCCAACAGGCTGTCCCAGTAAGGAGTGGGAGTGTTGAAGATTACATCGTCTTTTTGACGGTCACCGATTCCCCAACCGTCCAAAATCATTAAAAGAGCTTTCTTTGCCATAATGCGTAAAGTATTTAAAGTTTAATCTGTCTGATTTCTTTTTCGCCCGCAAAGTTACAAAAAAAGATGGGTATCTAAAGGATTAATCTATGTTAAGTTGGTTCCTCCCGCATACACCACCAATCTGAATTGCTTATCTTTGGGCACTACAACGAATTATCAACAAACATCCGGTTATATGAAGACATCACTATCCTTCCTTTTGTTTCTCTTGTCCGCCCTTCTCCTGCCGGCGCAAACCATTGAGAACCCCACGTTCAAAGCCCGCAACGGGAGCATTCGCAATATCACCCGCATCGAACGGACTTCCGAGTGCACCAAAGTTTACATCCATGCCATCTTCCGCCCGCACTGGTGGATTACGGAGGACGGTGAAAGTTACTTGGAAGACGCCGCCACCGGCAAACGCTACGCGCAGACGGGAGCCGAAAACATCGAACTGAAGAAGAAAACGTATATGCCCGACTCAGGTGAAATGGACTTCATCCTCCTATTCGAACCGTTGCCCAAGGAAGTACAAGCCATCCATCTCATTGACCCCAATGGCAACGAGAGCAATACTTATGACATTTCGTTGGTTCCAGCCCCTAAAGACGACCTGCCCTTGAAACAAGTGGAAGGCAACTGGTTTGCCGATGATACGCAAGGGCACTGGACGTATGGCATCCACGACTCGCTCGTCATCATGAATAATCGCCTGTATGACCTGACGGAATGCCGCAAGAAAGGCAAGCGCATCATGTTGACCGCCCGCAACCGTATAGACAAGTCCACCGCCACCCTGCAACTGACACCCCGCAAGGATGGTTCCTGCCTCATCGCCCTCAACGGTGACAAAGCGCAACGTTGCGTCCGCACTCGTCCCGACACGCCTGCCGTACAAGCTGATAATGGCTACGGTGAGGATTTCTTCCGCCGCGACAGCGTCTGCCTGCAAGGTTACCTTGACGGCTATGATTCCAGGCTTGGCTTCGACAGCGGTATCCTTTATATAGAGAACGAAATCAGCCGGCAAGACTTTCCCACGGTAGTTCCCATCCATCCTGACGGTAGTTTCCAATGCAAGTTCGCCTTGCAACATCCCGTCTGCCAGAACCTGTTCATCAACAATAACGGAATACCTTTCTATGCCGAACCGGGCGACACCATCACCCTCTACTTGGATTGGGAGGATCTCCTGGCCCGCAGCCGTGCACGCGACCATCTCTTTCCCCTCCCCCATACCGCTTACATGGGAAAGAAAGCTGACTTGTCATACCTTACCATGACGCTAAGCCAACACTTCAACTACTCCTACGACAAGCTGCTTCAAGCGCAGAAGACACTGACGCCCGCCCAATTCCAAGAACAACTGAAGCCCACCGTCACCCAATGGCAGCAACAGGCTGACTCGCTCAGCCGCCTCTACGCTCCTTCCCAGAAAGGCGTTTCACTGATACGTAACCAAATGGCCATACAAACGGGATACACTTACTTGGAATACCTGATGAGCCGCAGCTACTACGTCCGGCAGGACAGCACCAACCAAGCTCTGCAAGTGCAGCCCGATGCCTCTTATTACAACTTCCTGAAAGAGATGCCCCTGAACGAACAATCCGTACTGGCCAACAGCTACATAAGCGTATTCATCAACCGCTTCGAATACATGGAACCTCTCAATGCGGCCTATAAAATTTATGCAGGTCTCCCGAAGGGTGAAAACTTCAAAGCCCTATCCGATGAAGAAAAACAAGTTCTGCATCGAACAGCAATAAGCGAAGTCAAAGACAGTATCGCCAGCAGCCTATGCGCCACAGCATCACCTCTACTTTGGCAAATAGCCCGCGTACGAGACCTGCGCTACACCTTGCCCCAAATACAAAACCGCCGGAATGCCGAGCTCCTCATCAGCCGGTTGGAGCGAACCGTTACCCATCCCTACCTGCAAGCCACGGCCCGGGAAATGCTGGAAGAGCTATGTCCCAAGACAAAGCAGGCTTCATATCAACTGCCTGAAGGAAAAGCGACCGACATCTTCCGCCGCATCATCGCGCCCCACGCAGGCAAGATGCTGTTTGTTGACTTTTGGGCTACCACCTGCGCCCCATGCCGGGGAGGCATACAGGCTACGGCCAACCTGCGCAAGCAATACCACAACCATCCCGAGTTCCAGTTCATCTACATCACCAGCGAAAGAGAGTCCCCCCAAAAGGCCTATACGGAATATGTGGAGAAGCACCTGAAAGGTGAAGCCTGCTACCGCCTGACAGATACGGAATACAAATACATGCGCCAACTCTTCCGGTTCAACGGTATCCCCCACTACGTGGTGGTGGAGAAGGATGGCAGCATCTCTACCGAAGAAGTCAGTGCCTATAACTTGGGCGACTTCCTGAAACGGCGTTTCGAGGACAAGCAATAACTATTGTCACGCCCACTTTTTTATCTCCACCCTCTGCATCTCAGCAAAAAAAATCAAGCAAGCTTGTTTTTCTGCTTTCGACTTTCACTATCTTTTCATAAAATAAACACATAGCGGATTTGCAAATTTGAGTAAAGCGTAGCGAATTAGCTGAAATAGCGTTCGTTACGCTATATTTTTCTCTTGGCGAAAAGCCAAAGAAAACCACGATACAGCCAAAC
>CALUFR010000063.1 GCA_944319875.1 uncultured Bacteroides sp. | reverse complement strand
GAAACCTCTATCTTTGCACCGCTTTTTAACAGAAAGCACCTGAAGTTTGGACTATGGTGTAATGGTAGCACAACAGGTTTTGGTTCTGTTTGTCCAGGTTCGAATCCTGGTAGTCCAACTAACAAAGGCTCCGACATTCTTTCGCAATGCCGGAGCTTTTGTTTTTGCTAAGCATCGGCCTTCATTATCGCTTGGTCTTGGCAATCATAAACGTGATGGCCCCCATCGAAATCAGAATACCGATGACAATGTTTGCCGTGAGCGCTTCGCCAAAGACGAATGTACCGACCAGAATGGCCGTGACAGGTTCGAAGACTCCAAGTACGGAAGCCTTCGTTGCTCCGATGTTGCGGGTGGCAATGGCCAGCGTGGCGGTGGACACGATAGTGGGCAACACGGCCAGCCCCACCAAGTTCAGCCAAGCTGTATGAGCCGTAAGACCGGTCATTATTCCCGCATCAGACATCGCAATCTTCCCCAAAAAGACGAGGGTACCGACCGAAAGAGCATAAAAGGTAAGAAGACTGTTCGAAACGCCGCTAATGACCTTGCTCCGGTTGATGATGACAATGAACAGCGCATACACCAAAGCCGAAGTGAAAGAAAGCAGAAGGCCCATCGGGCGGACCGCCTGCGACGAATCGCCCTGTGTCATGATGACGACTCCCGCAAACGTCAGAGCGATGGAAAGCCACACCGGCCACGAAGGAACCACCCGCAAAAAGACCATGATAATAGCCACGAGGACGGGATAGAGGAACACGATGGTAGTGGCCAGCCCCGAAGCGATGTAACGATAGGCCTCGAACAGGGTAAGACTACTGGTCGTATAGAGCAATCCTAACACAAGCAGCACGCCCGCCTGCTTCCACGTGATCCGGAAACTATGCCGACGCAACAGGAGAAACGCTCCCAGAAGCGTCACGGCAATGGCATAGCGGAAAAACAGGATTGATTCGATCGAAGCTCCGTTCTGCATTAACGGAACAGCAAACAGGGGGTTCAGCCCATACGTGACGCCGGTGATGATGCCGGCCGGATAACCGATTATGGCATTTTTACTGAGTGTCTTTATCATTTCTGTATCTTGCAAAAATTAATCAGGGCGCAAAATTACAGAAAATTCTCCAATCAGATACTATCTTCATACTT
Source organism: uncultured Bacteroides sp. (assembly GCA_944319875.1). Taxonomy (GTDB): domain Bacteria; phylum Bacteroidota; class Bacteroidia; order Bacteroidales; family Bacteroidaceae; genus Bacteroides. Next base: position 27,177 of record CALUFR010000063.1, on the reverse strand, counting down.
TTCAGATATTGTCTGAATACTTTTCAGGTACTGTCTGAATACTTTTCAGGATACTACCTGAATGTCTTTCAGGATATAACCTGAATACCTTTCAGGATACTATCTGAAAAGTATTCAGACAGTATCTGAAAGATTGAAGGATTAAAGAACAAAAAAAAGAGGGCGTATTGGATACACCCTCTTCTCTATCTAATTAATAGTGTAGTCGCTTACTTCGCGATGATCAGGTAGTAGTTCTTCTTGCCACGCTGAACCAGCAGATACTTGTCGTCCAGCAGGTCGGCAGTGGTGATGGCCTGGTCGAAGGCTGTGAGCTTCTCCTTGTTCAGCGAAACGCCGCCGCCCTGCACCATCTTGCGCATCTCGCCCTTCGAGGCGAAGACAGCCGCCTGCTCCGTAAGCAGGTCTACGGCTTTCACACCGGCAGCCAGTGCGTCGCGTGACACTTCGAACTGGGGAACGCCTTCGAATACGGACAGCAGTGTCTGCTCGTCCAGCTTCTTCAGCGCGTCGGATGTGCCGCCACCGAAGAGGATGTTCGAGGCCTCGACGGCTACGTTGTAGTCTTCCTCGGAGTGCACCATGATGGTCACTTCCTTGGCCAGGCGCTTCTGGAGGGCGCGCAGGTGGGGAGCCGCTTCGTGTTCGGCGGTCAGTGCCTCCACTTCCTCCTTGCTCAGGGCCGTGAAGATCTTGATGTAACGTTTGGCGTCTTCGTCGCTGACGTTCAGCCAGAACTGATAGAACTTGTAGGGAGACGTGTAGCGCGGGTCGAGCCAGACGTTGCCGCTTTCGGTCTTGCCGAACTTGCCGCCGTCGGCCTTCGTGATGAGCGGGCAAGTCAGCGCATACACTTCGCCGCCGTTGGTGCGGCGGATCAGTTCGGCACCTGTCGTGATGTTACCCCACTGGTCGCTGCCGCCCATCTGGAGCTTGCAGCCCTTGGTTTCGTAGAGGTGCAGGAAGTCATAGCCCTGCAACAGCTGGTAGGTGAATTCGGTGAATGAAAGTCCGTCGCGGGCCTCGCCGTTGAGGCGCTTCTTCACGCTGTCCTTCGCCATCATATAGTTGACGGTGATGTGTTTTCCCACCTCGCGGGCGAAGTCGAGGAACGTGTAATCTTTCATCCAGTCGTAGTTGTTCACCAGTTCGGCATGATTGGGAGCGTCAGAGTCGAAGTCCAGAAACTTACTCAGCTGCTTCTTCATGCCCTCGATGTTGTGGCGCAATGTTTCCTCGGTCAGCAGGTTGCGTTCGGCCGACTTGCCCGAGGGGTCGCCGATCATACCCGTGGCACCGCCAATCAATGCCAGCGGCTTGTGTCCGCATCGCTGGAAATGACGCAAAATCATCACACTGCACAAATGGCCGATGTGCAGGGAGTCAGCAGTGGGGTCAAAACCAATGTAAGCAGTCACTTGTTCCTTGGCCAGCAGTTCTTCTGTGCCGGGCATCATGTCGTGGAGCATGCCACGCCATCTTAATTCTTCTACAAAATTCATCGAATGATCAGATAGTTTTAAATGATTGGATTTATAGTTGTACCTGCCGCAAAAGTACGACCTTTCTTTGAAGAAACAAAACTTAATGTCCAAAAAAGACGTGCCGCACGTTGCGGGAGACGGTTTCCATGAGTTTGTCACGTGTGATGCCACGCAGACGTGCCGCCCGTTCATACAGGTCGATGATGGGTGTGTCGCTCTCGTCGGTCTCCAGAAACAGTCGGTCGGCAGGCATATTCCGTAAGGCTTCCTCCTGGTATCTGGCACCGAAGGAAAGGTAAAGACCGTGGCGTACGAGGTCTTCGGCCAGCTGCGCCTTGCCGCGAAAACCGTGGATAATCCAGGGCACACGGGGCTTCAGCTCGTGCTTCAGGGCCAGCAGTTCAGCGGTGGCTTTCACTAAGTGGAGTATCAGGGGCTTGCCGGCGGCCTCGGCCACACGTGCTTGGTAACGGAGCGCCTCCAGTTGCCTGTCCGGCGGAGCGGCTGTGAGTTTGTCCAATCCGGCTTCGCCCACGGCCAGCACTTGCGGATGACGCACCAACGATTCGAAGCGCGCCAGGTTTGCGGCTTTCTCCCAGTCGGAGTCTTCCAGACGCCAGGGGTGGATGCCTATGGAGTACCAACCTCCCTCCTGCGGATGAAAATCGCCGGGCGGGCAGCAGACAATGGCTTCGCCCGGTACGGATGGTGGCCGGTGGGTGTGAATGTCTATGGGATAGGGTTGCATGGCACAAGGGGTTAAGGAACGGGGTCATAGCCCGAGCCTCCCCAGGGATGGCAACGCAGGATGCGCCTGATGGTCAGGTATAATCCTTTGACGGGGCCGTGCTTTTTCAGGGCCTCCACGGCATATTGCGAGCAGGTGGGCGTGAAGCGGCAGGAAGGGGGAGTCAGCGGAGAGATGCACCGTTGATAGAAGTAGACAGGGAGTAGCAGCAGGTATGTCAGGGCTTTTCGGATCATTCGGCAGGGAGGACCGGTTGTTCGGCCCGGGCTTTTTCAGCGATGCGCGCCAGGGCGATTTTCATTTTTTCCTCAAGCACCGCCAAGTCCGTCAGCTCGTCGGACAGGTAGATGAAGGCCAGAGCCAGACGACAGTCTTTCCCGGCCAGTGGCTCGAGCAGGATGTGTTTGTTCAGGCGGTAGGCCTCGCGTATCCGGCGCTTGAGGAGGTTGCGCTTTACGGCCCGTTTGAAGCGGCGCTTGGACACACTTACCAGAATGGACACCTGCGCATCAAGTCCCTCTACGGGCAGCCACACCACCCGTAAAGGAAAAATAGAGAAGGAACGCGAGCCTCCCGCGAACATCTTCTCTATTATTTTTTTCTTGTTCAGTCTCTCGGACTTTCGCAATCGGTTGTCCACTTATTCCTTGTTGTTCTCTTTGATAAACATGTCGAGGGCGGCGGTCATCGACGGAGCTTTCACACTGGGTGCTTCCAGGTCGAGCCTGAGGCCGGCGTCGCGTACGGCCTGCGCCGTTGTGGAGCCGAAGGTGCCGATCTTGATGTCCTTTTGTTCAAAGTTGGGGAAGTTCTTCTGCAAGGAAGACACTCCCGCAGGGCTGAAGAACACCAGCATGTCGTAGTCAAAGGTCTCGCCCGGCTGGAAGTCGTTGCTCACCGTGCGGTACATGACAGCCTCGCTGTGCTGGATCTTGTTCTTGTCCAAGGCGTTTCTGATCTCGTCGGTGTGTACGTCCGACATGGGCACCAGATACTTTTCCGTCTTGTGCTTCAGGATGAACGGAAGCAAGTCGTCGAACTTGCCGGTCTGTCCGAAGAAAATCTTGCGTTTCCGATACTGCACATACTTCTGGATGTAGAGTGCGATGGATTCGGTCACACAAAAATATTTCATGGTTTCGGGGATGGTCACGCGCAGTTCCGCACAGAGGTGGAAGAAATGGTCGATGGCATGACGGGATGTGAAAACTACCGCCGTGTGGTCCAGGATAGAGATCTTCTGCTGTCTGAACTCTTTGGCTGAAACACTCTCCACTTTGATGAACGGGCGAAAATCTATTTTCACGCCGTACTTTTCGGCTATATCGTAGTATGGAGACTTCTCGGAGGCCGGCTTCGGCTGCGATACTAGCACTTTCTTTATTTTCAACGTCCTAAAATTTTATTGTCAAATAATCATTTAGTTGCGTCAGCTCGCTGTATAGCATGATACAGGGAGTGATTTCAAGGGCACAAAAGTATAAAATTAAAAGGAGACTGCCGAGCAAATCGCGACAAAAAAGTTTTGCCCACTTGTAAAATGTCAATATTTTAACGAAACTCAGCAGGCAAAGGCCGATTATAACACTATTTTGCAGGCTGAGATCGAGGTAGACCACCGCGAGAATGGACAGAAACAGCCCGAATCCCATGTAGTAAAGGAGGGTCGAATAGGACTCGATCCAAAAGCTGGCGGTTTCTTTGTCAAAGAAGATCCATCCCAGCAGGTTGTAGAGAAGCCACTTCAGAAGAAAGTAGCCCACACAAAGGACAGCGTAGCCTGCAATCAGCAGCGGGGAGGGTATCTTGTAGACCATCTCGGGGTAAAGGCCGTTAAAGCAGAGGAAGAGGTAGGTGCCGGTCAGTACGCAGGTCTGAAGGATGAGCACCAGCAGGAAGCGGATGTCGGTTTCCGAGGAGGTGGAGAAGATGCTGGCCCGCTCGCGGTGCATGATGAAGTCCTTGCCGAGCTGGAAGAGGAACTTGCGGCTGCGTGCCAAGATATAGGACGACAGCAGGAAGCTGCATAGCAGCAGCAATGCGAGCGCGTCGTCGCGTCCCGGATGATAGGGCAGGGGGATGCCCTGGTCTGCACCGGGCAAAGCCTGAAGCAGCATCGAGCACATCATAAGGCGGCGAATTTACGGATGGAAACGTCCCAGATGGGGGTAGTCTGTATCTGTGTCACGGCTTCGTCGGCCGTGCAGGCCACGCGCCAGATGTCCATGTGGCGGGCGCCCATGAAATGTTCCCCGGCCGCGCGGGCAAACATTTCGAGCAGCGGGTTGTAGTAGTCTTTCACGTTCAGGATGACGATGGGGTTCAGGTAGAGTCCCAGCTGCTTCCAGGTGATGACTTCGAGTAGTTCCTCAAGCGTGCCGCATCCGCCGGGCAGGGCGATGACGGCATCGCTCAGGGCTGCCATCTTTTGTTTGCGCTCGTGCATGGTCTCCACTTCGATCAGTTCGCTCAGCCCTGTGTGGTGCCAGCCCTGTTCCACCATGAAGCGGGGGATGACACCCGTGACACGGCCTCCGGCCGCCAGGGCGGCGTCGGACACGGCGGCCATCAGCCCCATGTTTCCGGCGCCGTTTATCACCCGGATACCTGCCCGGGCCAGCAAGGTGCCCAGTTCGCGGGCGGTATCGAAGTAGACGGAATCTATCTTGGTGCTGGATGCACTGTAGACGCAGACGGAGTTTATCTTGTTCATCTTGATGATACGGATTGGTTTTGCAGGCAAAGGTACATGATTTCAGTCAGAAAAGTTACAATCCGAAAGCGGCTTTTACTTTATCTACATAGTCGAGCTTCTCCCAGGTGAAGAGTTCGACGGTGATGTCCTTGTTGCCTTCGTAGCGGCTGCGGAAATGCTTGGTGACGGTTTGGGGTTCGCGTCCCATGTGGCCGTAAGCGGCAGTTTCCTGGTAGATGGGGTTGCGCAGCTTCAGGCGGTCTTCTATGGCTTTGGGGCGGAGGTCGAAGAGCTCGTCTATCTTGCGGGCAATCTCGCCATCGGTCATCTGTACATGGCTGCGTCCGTAGGTGTTGACGTAGATGTTGATGGGGCGGGCCACGCCGATGGCATAGCTGACCTGTACCAAAATCTCGTCAGCGACTCCGGCGGCTACCAGGTTCTTGGCAATGTGGCGTGCGGCGTAAGCGGCCGAGCGGTCCACTTTGGAAGGGTCTTTGCCGGAGAAGGCGCCGCCGCCATGAGCGCCCTTGCCTCCATAGGTGTCTACGATAATCTTGCGTCCCGTCAGGCCTGTGTCGCCGTGGGGGCCGCCGATGACGAACTTACCGGTGGGGTTGACGTGGTATGTGATGTGGTCGTTGAACAGGGCCAGTACCTTCGGCTCGTGGATGGAAGCAATGACACGGGGCATCAGCACCTCGATGACATCGCGGCGGATGATGGCCAGCATTTCCCGGTCGGCTTCCAGCCGGGCAGCTTCGGAATCGTCTGCCGGACGGATGAAATCATCGTGCTGCGTGGAAACGACGATGGTGTCGATGCGCACGGGGGTGCCGTTGTCGTCGTATTCGATGGTGACCTGGCTCTTGGCGTCGGGACGGAGGTAGGTCATCTGCTTGCCTTCGCGGCGGATGTCGGCCAGTACTTGCAGGATGCGGTGTGCCAGGTCGAGCGACAGGGGCATGTAGTTCTCAGTCTCGTTGGTGGCATAGCCGAACATCATGCCTTGGTCACCCGCGCCCTGCTCCATCGGATCCTGGCGCTCCACGCCGCGGTTGATGTCGGGGCTCTGCTCGTGGATGGCGCTCAGCACACCGCACGAGTTGCTCTCGAACATGTATTCGCCTTTCGTGTAACCGATTTTTTGGATGACCTCGCGTGCGATGAGCTGGAGGTCTACGTAGGCTTTGGTCTTCACTTCACCGGCCAGCACCACTTGCCCGGTGGTCACCAGCGTTTCGCAGGCAACCTTTGAGCTGGGGTCGTAGGCCAGCAGTTTGTCAAGTACGGCGTCCGATATCTGATCGGCCACTTTGTCGGGGTGTCCTTCTGACACCGATTCGGATGTAAACAAGTATCCCATTTCAATAACAGTTAAATAATTAATAAAACAAAGTTTGAATGGGAAAGTTCAGCGAGTAGAAGTAACGGCATGAGGCCGTACTGTTCAGAAAAGTATGTGTTTTAGCATTTTTTTCTGTGGTTGCAAGCTACTCAAATCTTTCCACAAGTTCTTTCGGGCGCAAAGATAGCGCTTTTTCTTCAAGAAACGATGCTTTCCGCCAAATTTAACGTTGGTATCTCTTTTTTATCCGTCTGACTTGTCTTGGTTGGCCAGAATGGAGTGTGCCAACAGAGGATCTATTTCTTCCAAGGGCTTCATGACAAAATCGCGAAGGTGCATCAGCGGATGGGGCAGCTTCAGTAGGGGAGTATCCACAAGGACTTCTGTCCCCGAGGCGTCCAGGCAGACCAACAGGTCGATGTCGATGATGCGGTCGTGGTAAATGCCGGCTGCCGATTTGGTTGTGCGTCCCAGTTCACGTTCTACGGCCTGTGTGGCTTCCAGTACTTGCAAGGGCTGAAGCGTCGTCTCTACACGACAGGCCGCATTCATAAAGTTGTTGGCTGAGTGAAACCCCCAAGGAACAGTTATATGAAAAGCGGACAGGGAAGTGACTTTCCCTATCCGTTCTTCTATTTTCTGCACGGCGTTGCGGAGGTTCTGTTCCTTGTTGCCGAGGTTGGTGCCTAAACCTAAATAATAGACAAATTTCATTCAAACGACTATTTGTCCGTTATCAGCATGGCGTCGCCATACGTACCGAAGCGGTAGCCTTCCTTCAGAGCCACATCGTAAGCGTTCATCACTTGCTCGTATCCGCCGAAAGCGGCTACAATCATCAGGAGCGTGGAGAGCGGCATGTGGAAATTGGATACCATGGAAGTGGCCACTGTAAAGTCATAAGGCGGGAAGATGAACTTATTCGTCCAGCCGTCGTAGGTTTTCAGATGGCCATCGGTACTTACGGTGCTTTCGATGGCACGCATCACCGTGGTGCCCACGGCGCATACTTGTTTGTTCTGGTCTTTGGCACGGTTCACGATGTTCACGGCTTCCTGATTGACGATCATCTGCTCGGAGTCGGTCTTGTGTTTCGTCAGATCCTCCACGTCAATCTCACGGAAGTTGCCCAAGCCGGCATGCAGCGTGATGTAAGCAAAGTCGATGCCTTTGATTTCCATGCGCTTCATCAGCTCACGGCTGAAGTGCAGGTTGGCGGTCGGTGCTGTTACGGCTCCTTCGTGACGGGCAAAGATGGACTGGAAGCGTTCGGCATCCTCGGGTTCTACGGGACGATTGACGATGCTGTGGGGCAGCGGTGTTTCCCCCAAGGCATAGAGAGCCTTCTTGAACTCATCGTGCGGGCCGTCGTAGAGAAAGCGCAGGGTGCGTCCGCGCGATGTGGTGTTGTCGATGACTTCGGCCACCATCGAATCGTCATCACCGAAGTAGAGCTTGTTGCCGATGCGTATCTTGCGGGCGGGGTCTACGAGCACGTCCCACAGGCGCAGCTCTTCATTCAGCTCGCGCAGCAGGAATACTTCGATGCGGGCGCCTGTTTTCTCCTTGTTGCCGTAGAGGCGTGCGGGGAAGACCTTGGTGTCGTTGAAGATGAACACATCCTTGTCATCAAAATACTCCAGGATATCCTTGAATATCCGATGCTCTATTTCTCCGGTCTTGCGGTGGAGCACCATCAGACGGCACTCATCCCTGTATTTAGTGGGATGCAGCGCGATGCTTTCCTCGGGAAGCTTGAATTTGAATTGCGACAGTTTCATATCTTTCCTTTCTTTAATTAAATCATTCTTCTTCTGTTTCTATCTCTTGCGCGTCAATCCATTCCTTGAAGTCGAGCGGATTGAGGCAGTCCTCCACGCAGACGTCTCCCACGCGGGTGCGGGTCAGTGCCGTCAGGTGAGCGCCGCTGTGTAGTGCTTCGCCTATGTCGCGCGCCAGTGCCCGGATGTAAGTCCCTTTGCTGCATACCACCCGTATCTTTATCTCCATCTTCGTCAGGTCGCATTCCAGCAGCTCGATTTCGTCAATGACCAGCAATTTGGGCTTCAGCTCCACTTCCTTCCCCTTGCGTGCCAGCTCGTAGGCGCGTTTGCCGTTCACCATGCAGGCCGAGAAGGCCGGGGGCACTTGTTGGATTTCTCCGACAAACCGCTTCAGAACTTCTTCCACCAGTTCGCGGGTGATATGCTCCGTGGGGTAGGTGGCGTCTATCTCGTGCTCCAGGTCATACGAAGGGGTGGTTGCTCCCAGGCGGATGGTTGCCACGTATTCTTTCGTGTGGAACTGAAACTCTTCAATCCTCCGGGTGGCCTTGCCGGTGCAGATGATCATGACGCCTGTGGCCAGCGGGTCGAGTGTGCCGGTATGTCCCACCTTCAGCTTCTTCACGCCCAGCCTCCGGCAGATGTGGTAGCGTACATGGCCTACGACTTTGAACGAAGTCCAGCCCAGCGGCTTGTTCAGGTATAATATTTCTCCTTTCTTAAAGTCCATTCTCGCAACAGGCTTATCCGAAAATAAGTGTGGCCAGACCTACCAATGCGCAGTAGATGGCAAAATAAATCAGTTTTCCTTTCTTCACGATGTTGATCATCCACTTGCAGGCTAAGCAGCCGGATGCGAAAGCGGCCAGGAAGCCTACCAGCAGGGACATGGCGGGTATGTCGCCCGCGATGTTCTCTCCTTGCGCCAGGGCGATTCCATCCAGCAGGGCCTGACCGAGGATGGGCGGGATGACCATCAGGAAGGAGAATTGCGCCAGCTTGGATTTGTCGTTGCCCAGCAGGAGGCCGGTGGCGATGGTGCTTCCCGAACGTGACAGGCCCGGCAATACGGCGCAAGCCTGTGCCAAACCGATGATGAACGCGTCGCGCATCGAGATGGACGCTTTCTGTTTCGGTTTATAATAGTAGGAGAAAGTCAGCAGAAGGGCTGTCAACAGCAGACAGCACCCCACAATCAGCAGTCCTGAGCCGAATATGGCCTCTACTTCGTCTTTAAAGAATACACCCACGATGCCTACTGGAATCATGGAGACGATGATGTTGATAACATAACGGGTTTCGTCGTTCATCTGCCATTTGAACAATCCTTTGAAAATCCAAGAAATCTCTTTCCAAAGTATTACTAACGTGCTGAACACCGTCGCGATGTGCACCACGATGGTAAACGCCAGATTTTCTTCTCCTTCGATGCCGAACAGGGCAGAGCCGATGGCCAAGTGGCCGCTGCTGCTCACCGGCAGATACTCTGTCAATCCTTGGAGGAAGCCAAGGATAAGTGCTTCAAACCATTCCATTTTGTTCTTCTTTCAATTATCTGTTTATTGTTTTTCGTTTTCCTCTGACTTCGGCTTGCGAAGGACGGCGTATATCATAAATACGAAACCGGCCAGGCATACGATGGGAGCTACCTTGATGCGGCGTGTACTGAAAATGTCTGCCTCAAAGTGTGTCGTGGTGGAGGAGGGACCTGTCATCAGCAGAAAGCCGATGATGACTACGGCCATGCCGACGCCCAGTAGCAGGAAGTTGGTCTTGTCAAATGCAAATTTTTTCTTGTCCATAAAGCTTCAACGATTAGCGTGTAAATCAACTTTAAATATAATAGAGTGCGCTTGCTTTCATTCGCAGATATTTGTTGACTGAAAGTAGGGCGCACAACCAGGTTATCAGCATGCCGAACACGAGTACAGCCACAGAAACCAGCCCCATGACCTGTGGCGTGATGACCTCCAGCAGTTCCGGCTCTTTTTCCACCAGCCAGATGGCCGCTCCCCATAGGATGCCGTCGGCCAGGGCGGCAGCCAGTACGCCTGTCCAGAAATTGCGGCGCAGGAACGGACGGCGGATAAAGCTCCAACTTGCTCCGACCAGTTTCATGGTGTGGATGAGGAAACGCTTGGAATAGATGGCCAGGCGGATGGTATTGTTGATCAGGGCGAACGAAATCAATGCCAATATCACGGCCAGGCCCAGTAGCAGGAGGCTGATTTTGCGGATGTTGTCATTGACGGCGTTTACCAAGTCTTTCTGGTAGAGCACCTCCTGTATGTCGGCATTCTTCCGGAAATACTTTTCTATCTTGGCAATGCTATCCGCATTGGCATAGTCCGACTTCAGCTTTACTTCGATGGAGGCAGAGAAGGGATTGTATCCCAGAAACTCCTCCGGATCGGTGCCCATGGCCTCGGTCTGTTCCTTCAGGGCCTGTTTCTTGGAAATGTATTCGGTGCTCTTCACAAAGGGTTCTCTGTTCAGGCTGTGCTGCATACGCAGGATGTCGCGCTCCTTCATGTCGTCGCTGATGACGATGGAGAAGTTGATATTCTCCTTCACGTAGACCGACAGGTTGTGGGCTGCCAGTACGAAGAATACGACCAGTCCCAGCAGGAGCAGGACGAGGGTCGTGCTGATGCAGGAGGTGACGAACTGCATGTCGAAAACCGGTATCGAGTGATTGGTATGCCTGGACTTCATAGCTTCTTTTTTCTGAAAACGTAAATCATGGAACTGCTGCGCTCTTTCCGCACCAGTGAGCTGAACCATGCCAGCGTCCCGGCTAACACGCCGCGCAGGAAGGGGAACGAGCGGTGCATGTGGCGTTCGGAGAGCATGGAAACATAGAAGGCGTCGAACGGCATCGGATGGCGCTCGGACATGATGAAGCCATGCTTGGAAGCGAATTGCTGGATAGTGGCAGGCGTGAAGTGCCATAAGTGGCGGGGCACATCATAGGCGGCCCAGTAGGCACCGTACTTGCGGGCGTCGTACGAGGAACAGTTGGGAACGGCCACTAACAGCATTCCCTTGTCAGTCAGCAGTGAATGCAGCGTTTCCCATGTGTCGTTCAGGTGTTCCAAGTGTTCCAGTACATGCCAGAGGGTGATGACGTCGAAGCTGCCCGGTTCATAATCCTTCAAGGCTGTTTCCGGCCTTACTTCCAGATTAAAATGCGTATGGGCGAATGTGCGGGCTGAGGCGTTCTTTTCCACGGCCTCTACTTGCCATCCCAGGCGTTTCATGGTGTCGGCAAAGTATCCGGTGCCCGTACCGATGTCTAACAGGCGTCCTTCTTTGCGGTGGGTGACCCGCATGACCAGTGTTGCCTTCCGCTTCAGCATGTAGCGGCGCACCCAATGGTAGAGGCGGTTTATGATACCTTTTTTTGTATCTGAATGGGAAATGTAATCGGGAGTTTCGTAATACCGGCCTATTTCGGCCTCTGCCGGAAAATCCTGTGTGAAAAGGAAACCGCAGTCTGCGCAACGGCACAGGTGGAACATCTCCCCTGTGGCACAATGGTCGACGCACGTCAGCGTACGTTCCAGATGGGTTCCGCCGCACAGCGGACAGGTTTCTATAGTGACTTTATTCATTACAACTCCGGCCTAAGGCGGCGCATCCGCGAACATCCGGGACACAAAACGCCTAAATTTGGTGCAAAATAACAAATAAAAAGTGAGTTGCTGGCCTTTTGTTAAGGAGATTTAAGACATGTGCGCTTTTATAGTACTTTGAACTCATATCCCTCTTCCTTCAGAAAGTTAAGAGCCCGGGGGAGGGCATATTGCAGGTTGCCGCTTTCCCAGGACTTGAGAGAGTCGTGGAAGGTGATGATGGAACCGTTGCGGGCATAACGCATGACGTTGGCCAGCACCTGCGGACCGCGGAGTTTCTTGCTATAGTCGCGGGTGACGAGATCCCACATCACAATCTTGTATTTTCGCTTCAGCACCATGTATTGCGCCCAGCCCATGTGACCGTGCGGTGGGCGGAACAGGAGGGGGCGGAGGGCCTTATCGGTCGTCTCGGGGTCGCAGATGGAAAGCATAAAGTCGTGCGCTTCCTCTGTATTCTCAAGGTAGCTGTAGGAGGTGAAGTATTTCCGGCTGAAGCCGCGGATGTGGTTGAAGGTGTGGTTGCCGATGCGATGGCCTTGCTCCACGACCATACGGAACACTTCGGGATGCTTGCGGATGTTGTCGCCTACCATAAAGAAGGTGGCTTTGATGTCGTGTTGGTTCAGCAAATCGAGTACCCAGGGAGTGACTATGGGGATGGGACCGTCATCGAAGGTCAGGTAAACGGCCTTCTCGTCCGGACTCATCCGCCATAGGGCACTGGGATAAAGTTTCCGAATAGCTTCGGGGGGTTGTTCGATAAACATGGAAGTAGCTTACTTCATTCTATTTATATACATGTCATACAGGTCTTCCAGCTTGGCGCGATAGGTCTCGGCCAGGGGGGACTTGTATTGCTCCATCTTCCTGACTTCTTCTTGGAGCAGCATCCAATGGTACTCGTACTCGCGGCTGGAGATCAGGAAGCGAGCATCGTCGAGGCTCATGTACCAGGTCATGTACTCCACAGCCTTGTCGGCCAAGGCTTGAGCAATGCGGTCGCCTTTCTCCGTCTCGCCCAGTTTGTACCAGGCTTCCGCCATTTGGAGCGATCCGTTCTGCCAGTCGTAGGGTACGTTCGTGGCCGGAATCATCTTTTCGGCATACTCCAGTGCGGCGCGGGCCTTGTCGGTCTCGTCTTCGGCCAAGAGCTGTCCGATGAGCTGCGAGAAGATGCGGCGGTGTGAGTAGCACATGCGCATGGCGTTTTCATCAATGTAGATGCCGGGCTTGTCGATGCCGCCGAACTTGAATTTATTCATCAGGTTGTCGTACATCTTTTTGCTGTCTATCTTCACGCCGGTCTTGCTTGTGTCGAAGGGGGTGAAACGGTAGGCCAGACCTTCTTGGATGAAGTAGTTGTCCAGGCCGAGTTGGTTTTCGGAGCCTACGCTGACGGCGATGTAGATGGGGCGTTCCCAATTGGCTTCGGCCAGCATCTCAAGCATCATCAGCTCGCTCTTGTAGAGAGCACGTTTGGGGTGGTAGTTACCTTGTGAATCCTTGGTACGCAACTTGATGGGCATGTAGTCGGGAATGGAATCGCCCGGCAGCAGCATACCACTCCGGCGCACGGCTTCCTTGTCCACCTTGATGACCACGCTGTCCGTGGGGATGACTCTCATGGCCTGGTCCTTGTTTCGTACCCAGTACTTTAGGATGTTCTTCAGCTCGTAGGGGTTCTCGCCGAATGTATTCTGCACGTTGATTTTGGCTTCGGGGTTGCCTGCCAAAGCTTCTTTTTCGGCCTGCGCGTAGAGGGCGTCGATGCTTTTCTTCATTTCGGGCTGGACGGTGATGTATTCGTTGGTTCCCTCGACATAGTCCATGCGGTCCCACGTGATGGGAAGCGACGGAGACTCATAGGCCGGACGTTTCATCTGGTCGATGTACCAGTCGGTATTCAAGTACGACAGGTTGCAAGTACGTGCGTCGGTACGGAAGCCTTCGGTATCCTGGTTATACCACAGAGGGAAGGTGTCATTGTCACCGTTGGTGTAGATGATGGGGTTACCGCTCTCCTGGAGGGACATCAGGTAGTTCTGACCGAAGTCGCGTGCCATGTAACGGTCACTGCGATCGTGGTCGTCCCACGTCTGACTGGCCATCTGGATAGGCACCAGCAAGCAGATGGCGGAAACGGTAAGGGCAATGGCGAGTGACGGCTTCAGCTCAGGAGTTTCGATTTCGTCCGATGGCTCGGCTTGGACGGTTAGTTTACTACCTTGCATCCACTTGCTCAGCAGCTGAATCAGTCCGGCTACGCCCATACCGATCCAGATGGCGAAGGCGTAGAATGAGCCGGCGTAAGCGTAGTCGCGCTCACGCGGTTGGCTGGGCGTCTGATTCAGGTAGAGCACGATGGCGATACCTGTCATGAAGAACAGGAAGAAGACAATCCAGAATTGTTGGATACCCTTTTGTCCGCGGTAGGCCTGCCATAACAGACCGATAATGCCAAGTAACAGGGGCAAGGCATAGAACACATTGCGTCCCTTGTTCTCCTTTAGTTCTGTAGGAAGCAACGTCTGGTCGCCCACAAGCAGGTTGTCGATGAAATCAAAACCGGTGATCCAGTTGCCATGCTCTATCTCCCCGAAGCCTTGGATGTCGTTTTGGCGACCCACGAAATTCCACATGAAGTAGCGCCAATACATCCAGTTGAGCTGATAAGAGAAGAAGAACTTGATGTTCTCCCACTGCGTGGGTATCTTTACCATAATCATCTCACCGCACTGGTCGTAAGGCACTTCATGCCCCTTGATGTCCTGCCAGGCTTCATACTGCTGGGTGTGTGTGCTGCTGTACATGCGGGGGAAGAGCATGTTCTGCGCGTATTCGTATTCGATGCGTCCGGGGATTTCAATGTAAGAATCTTTCTCGTCGGGTGTGGCTTTCTCTTTGCGGATGAACTTAGTGCCGTTGTACGAGACACGCGGTTCACAGTAGCCGTTCTTCACGTCAAGAGTCACTTTTGAACTATAGGCGGGGCCATAGAACAAGGGGCGTGTGCCATACTGTTCGCGTCCCAGGTATTCACCTAATGTGAAGATGTCCTCGGGTGAATTCTGGTCCATCGGCGTATTGGCCGTAGAGCGGATGACGATGAGCGCGTAGGATGAATAACCAATGACCATCATCATGGTGCACAACAAGGCTGTGTTCAGCGTGCGGGCACTGACGCGGTATTTTTCCTTCAAGTTGGTTTGCATCTTGGGATTGAGGTAAAGCCACAACAGGGCGATAACCACAAGTCCGATAATCACGGAACTGGCTCCGTGTCCGTAGAACGGGATGCCCAGCATGGCGATGGTCAGGACGAACGAGATGGTCATGCGAAGTTTGTTCTTCTCCGTATAACTCTCGTAGACGCCCCAGACGAGGCTGCCGGCCAGCAGAAGGATGTAGACGATAACACCCGTGTTGAACGGCATGCCCAGTCCGTTGACAAACAGCAGTTCGAACCATCCGCCTACTTTCACGATGCCCGGCACGATACCGTAGAGTACTACGGCTACCAGCACGGCAGAACCAAGCAGCGCCCAAAGCGAACCTTTGGCGTTGGCATTGGGCACCTTTTTATAGTAATATACCAGTACAATGGCGGGCAGGCACAACAGGTTCAGCAGATGGACGCCGATGCTAAGTCCCGTCAGGTAGGCTCTCAGGATGAGCCAACGGTCGGAATGGGGCTGGTCGGCCACGTCTTCCCATTTCAGAATGAGCCAGAACACAATAGCCGTGAACAGCGACGAGAAGGCATATACCTCACCCTCCACGGCCGAGAACCAGAATGTGTCGCTGAACGTGTAAGCCAGTGCTCCCACGAGTCCACTGCCCATGATGGCAGCCATCTGTCCGCGGGTGATGTGATTCTCGTCCTTGACCACGAGTTTGCGCACCAAGTGCGTGATGCTCCAGAAGAGGAACAGAATGCAGGCACCGCTCATCAGCGCGCTCATGTAGTTCACCATCTTCGCCACTTCCGAGGGGGTGGAGGCGAATTGTGAGAAAAAGTTGGCTACAAGCATGAAGAAAGGTGCGCCGGGTGGATGACCCACTTCCAGCTTATAGCCGGTGGTGATAAATTCCGGGCAATCCCAGAAACTGGCGGTAGGCTCGATGGTCAGACAGTAGACCGTGGCCGCAATAAGGAAAGTAATCCAACCTGTCAGGTTGTTCACGAACTTGTACTGTTTCATTCAGTTGTATAGATGATATAACGTTATAGTCAATGTGATGTTTTCATCAAAACGCCGCAAATATAAGCATTTCATGCAGAAAAGACTATCGATGAGGCTGATTATTAGGATAGGTTAAAGGATATATGCATGAATTGCAGGCTACGATGTATGCTTCTTCAGGATGCGGTGAGGCAGATTTCCATGTCCTAACAGTTCGATGGGGCAGTTGAAATGTTGCTCCAGCCATTGGCTTGTGGTGCCCGTGTCGGGGTGGTAGTGCAGTGTCTCGTTGACGCAGGCAATGGATTTTACCTGTTGGAGGACGGTACCTATGTCGTGGCTGACGAGAATGATGGCGCAGTCGCGGTTTATTTCGGTCAGTAGCTCGTAGAGGCGGGCTTCGAAGCGGCGGTCCAGGTAGGTGGCGGGTTCGTCGAGGATGACTACTTCGGGGTCGGATACGATAGCTCGTCCCAGCAGGGCACGTTGCAGCTGGCCGCCACTTAAAGCACCGATGGGTTTCTGCTCCAGTCCCTCAAGTCCCATGCGGGCGATGACGTGGGTAGCCCGTTGGCGTTCGTCGTCAGTGAAGCGTGCGCTAAGGCTCTTGCGGCTGCTCAGGCCGGAGAGGATAACCTCTTGAACAGTGATGGGGAACTTACGGTCGATGGCGGCATACTGGGGAAGGTAGCCGATGGAGAGCGCCGTGTGTCCGTCTGAGGAGCGTTGCGAATAGAAAGTGATGGTGCCGCTTTGAGGCTTCAGCAGGCCAAGTATACACTTGATAAGCGTGGTCTTTCCACCCCCGTTGGGGCCGATGATGCCTAAAAAGTCGTGGTCGTAGACGGTAAGGTTAGCGTCGCGTAAGACGGTGCGACCGTCATATCCGGCGCAGAGATTCTGTATTTCGATAAGAGACTGCATGGGAAAATCTGTTTTGGGCGATGGCTACTTATGGGTGGTCAGTTCACGTGCTGTTCTCAGCATCTCTGCTTCCCAGTCGTAGGCCAGGGGATTGATGTCTACCACACGAGTGCCCGTTTGGCGGGCTATGAGTTCAGCGTTGCGTCGGTCGAACTCCGGTTGCACGAAAATGACGCGTATTTCCTCCTCTTTGCACAAATCAACTAATTCTTTCAGGTGGGCGGGTGATGGCTCCTTTCCTCCGGCCTCGATGGGAAGCTGGAGTAAGTCGTAGTCGCGTGCGAAGTAGCTGAGAGCCGGGTGGTAAATCATAAACGCATGGTCAGCTCCGGGTTGGGCGAGCATCTGCCGGCAGAGGCTGTCGGTACGGTCTATGATGGTACATAGACTGTCGTAACGGGCTAGGTAGTCATCGCGATGCGTACGGTCAAGGGTACAGAGGGCTTTGAACACGTTGGCCGCGATGATGCGGGCGTTGGTCGGAGAGTTCCAGACGTGCGGTTCCGGACCACTGTGTATGTGGTAGGGCTTATCGGCGTGCGGTTCCTCGTGCAGGCCTTCTTGCAGGAGGAGATCAATGCCGTGCGAGGTGTCGAACACTTGCAGATGCGGTGCATTGTCTGTCAGTCTGTCCATCCACGTCTGTTCGAATCCGATAAAACCAATACGCAGGTAGGCCGTGCTTTGTGAGAGCGACACGAGCTGAGTGGGCGTAGGGTCGTAAGTCTCAGGGCTGCTACCTTTAGGTACCATACTGACCACATTGAAGCGGTCGCCTGCTATAGCTTCGGTGAAGTAGCGAAGTGGTTCGATGGAAACGGTGATAATGGGCTTGTCATTCGGGTGCCCCGCTTTCTTTTCTCCTCCCGGCCGACAGGCGGCAAGCAGTACAATCAGAAGTGTCCCAATGGCGTATATTCTTTTCATCTCTTGTTAAATGTCTGTAAAAACTGTGCAAAGATAGTAAAATTGGGCATAGAAAACACAAGCTTGCTTGATTTTTTTGTTGAGTTGTACTTTACTCAAATCAAAGAGGGTGAATTTCTCTCCGGAAGTCAAGCAGTCACAACTGAAATGGCTCCTTGAAGAGCCCACAACATGGCGATGTAGCGCAGCAGTTTTCCGGTGAACATGGCAGCGGTGGTCAGCGCGAAGTTACTTCGCAGGAAGCCTAAAGCGATGGCAATGGCTTCGCCCACGAAAGGAAGGAAGGCAAAGAAAGCCATCAGTGCGCCTTTCCCTTGCAGAAAACGCTTCATGCGCTCCACCTTTTCCTGCCGAATCTTGAGATATTTTTCAATCCACTCTGTTTTGCCAAGCCGTCCCAAGTAGTAACAGGTCAGACCACCTACAGTGTTACCTATAGCAGCTGAGAGTACACAGAGTGTCGGGCTCAGTCCCACCTTGACAAGTGCTACGAGTACAAGTTCGGAGCTGAAAGGCAGGACGCTGCCTGCCAGCAGCGCTGACATGAACAAGCCCAAGTAGCCCCAGTCGATGAGCAGCTGAATGAGTGAATCTATCAAAGCATCCATACGTGAAAGATAAATATTGAAAGGATGCCGATCAGGATGATGACAAAAAAGAAGTTGGACCACCTGCTACTCGTAAGGGCGAACAAATGGGCGGCCAGAAGGCTGACGACCATTAGTAATAGGGAACTGAAAGCCGTCAACAAATAGGGTTGCAAGCAGATGCCGACAAAGAGGTAGATGCCGAAAAGCATCAGGAAATGCAGATAGCTGCGGGTGCGTATCTTGTCCTCGTATTCGCTGAGGAAACAGTGGAGTGTGCTGGCGGCGAAAAGCAGGAAGAGCAACCCCAGCGGCAGCACCATCCAGGGGTCGAAGCCATAACCCAAAGGGCGGAATAGGACAGTCTCGTCAAACAGTTGGCTGAAGAATTCCTGGGTCGTTTCCGTCAGGACAGCGTAACTCAGCAACATCCACCAGGGCAGGGCAAAGCCAAGAAGCGATGCGAACAGACTCTTCAGGTTAAGAGACTGGAAGCTGGAGGCTCCTATCCAGAGCAGCGGGATAAGTAGCAGGCTCTGGGGCACGAACAGGCTGGCGATGCCTGCAAAGGCGAAGGAGTTGAACAATGCTCCTGAAGATTTTTCTTGTCGGTAACTGCCGAACAGTAGATAGATAGCCGTCAAGAAGCAGAGACCGGCCAGCAGTCCCGGGATGACTCCGTAGAGAGACGGAAGGGCGGCTGCCAGCAGCAGGTAGAAGAAGCTTTGGAGGGAAGTGCGGATGCGGATGATGGTAAAGACGTTGTTCAGATTAATCAGAAGAATGCTGGCCAGTACGTGCAAGGCAAAGCCTGCCAGCGGCAAGAATATTCCTTGGGGAAGCCGGCTTCCTATTCCTTGAAGCCAGAGAGGCCAGTCCGCTTCTCTCATGGCGTTGGTGTGTAGGAGGATAACGGTTGTCCAGCAGGCGGCAGCCGTCAGTAAGGCGACGGGCAGGACAAACCTTCCCGTCGCTACTTTATTCTGAAATCGTTGTCGTCTCATGCTTCAGACGCGCTTTTACAGGTCGAAGCCGATGTCGCGGCGGAAATATTTTTTCTCGAAAGCAATCAGATCGGCCACACGGTAGCTCTGTTGCAAGGCTTCTTCCTTGTTGTTTCCGTAGGAGCAGACAGCGATGACACGTCCGCCGTTGGTCACTACCCGGCCGTCCTTCAGCGCCGTGCCGGCGTGGAAGAGGATGCTGTCCGTGGCGGCTGCTTCGTCCAGTCCGCTCATCACCTTACCCTTTTCGTAGGCTTCGGGGTATCCGCCGCTTACGAGCATCACGCAGGCTGCTGTGCGTGGGTCGAGTATCAGGTTCTTGGTGTCAAGATTGCCGTCGCGCACGCCTTCCAGTAGGTCTACTAAGTCGCTCTGGATGCGCAGCATCACGCTTTCCGTCTCCGGATCACCCATGCGGACATTGTATTCAATCACCATTGGGTCACCAGCAACGTTCATCAGCCCCAGGAAGATGAAGCCTTTGTAGACAATCTCCTCCTTGCGCAAGCCCCGGATGGTAGGCTCGATGATGCGTTCGCGTACTTTCTGCATGAATTTATCGTCGGCGAAGGGAACAGGCGTCACGCTGCCCATGCCGCCGGTGTTCAGTCCTGTGTCGCCTTCACCGATACGCTTGTAGTCTTTCGCCACAGGCAGGATCTCGTAATGCTCACCATCGGTCAATACAAAAACGCTGCATTCGATGCCGCTGAGGTATTCCTCGATGACCACCGTGGCGCTGGCGTCGCCAAACATGCCGCCCAGCATTTCTTTCAGTTCGCGTTTGGCTTCGTCCAGCGTGGGCAGGATGAGTACACCCTTGCCGGCGCAGAGGCCGTCGGCCTTCAGCACGTAAGGTGCTTTCAGGGTCTCCAGGAAAGCAAGACCTTCGTCCAGTGTCTCGGCGGTGATGCTCTTGTGGCGGGCGGTGGGGATGCCGTGGCGCAGCATGAATTCCTTGGCGAACTCCTTACTGCCTTCCAGTTGCGCGCCTTTCATCGAAGGACCGATGACGGCGATGCTTTGCGTGGCTGTATCGTTGTGAAAATAATCATAGATGCCCTTTACCAACGGATCTTCCGGACCTACGACGATCATACTGATGTCGTGCTTCAAGGCGAAATCTTTCAGTGCGTCGAAGTCCGTGGCCTTGATGTCGACATTTTCGCCCACCTGTGCCGTGCCGGCATTGCCGGGTGCGATGTAGAGTTTGTCCACGCGGGGACTTTGGGCTATCTTCCATGCCAAAGCATGTTCACGGCCGCCCGAGCCTAAAAGTAAGATATTCATATTGGTATGTTTTATGAGTTGTTTAGCTACAAGGGCTGCTGCGGAGCGATGTCACTCAACCCGTACCGCCGTGCCCGCCGCCGTCACCATCAGCATGGAGCTGCTGCCGCCTACGGTCTCGTAATCGAGATCTACACCGATGACGGCATTGGCGCCAAGAGCAGCAGCTTGGTCCTGCATCTCGCGAAGGGCAGTCTCTTTTGCCTCACGGAGCACTTCTTCGTAGGAACCGCTGCGTCCGCCCACGATGTCGCGGATGCTGGCAAAGAAGTCACGGAAAACGTTGGCACCGATAATGGTCTCACCGGAAACGATGCCGTAGTAGCGGGTAATTTTCCCGCCTTCAATGGTTGATGTGGTTGTGAGTAACATAATACTAAGGTATTAAAATGGTCCAAAAATCAAAATGGCTTCACTATCCATGTCGCAAAGATAGCTTTTTTTTCTATACAAGATGTTGGTCGGCGCATTTCTCAGAACATCTTCCTCACCCGGTCAATTCCTGCCACGAGTGCATCCACCTCTTCTTTCGTGTTATACAGTCCGAACGAGGCGCGCACGGTGCCTTCGATGCCGAGGCGTGTCATCAGCGGCTGAGCGCAATGGTGGCCGGTGCGCACGGCGATGCCGAGGCGGTCAAGCAGGGTGCCCATGTCGAAATGGTGGATGTGACCGACGAGGAAGGAGATGACTCCCCCCCGTTCCTTGGCTTGGCCGAAGATGCGCATGTCGGGGATTTCCATCAGGCGTCCGAGGGCATATTGGGTTAGTTCATGTTCGTAGGCGGCTATCTGCTCCATGCCGAGGGCAGAGACGTAATCCAGTGCTTTGGCCAAGCCCGTAGTACCGATATAGTCCGGTGTGCCGGCCTCGAATTTGAAGGGTAGTTCGTTGAAGGTGGTCTTCTCGAACGAGACGTGCTGAATCATCTCGCCACCGCCTTGATAGGGGGGGAGTTTGTCCAGCCATTTCTCTTTGCCGTAGAGCACACCTACACCGGTAGGCCCGTAGACCTTGTGTCCGGAAAATACGTAGAAGTCGGTGTCCAATGCCTGCACATCAACAGGCATGTGAGGGATGCTCTGCGCACCGTCCACCAACACAGGGACGCCATGGGCATGAGCCGTGGCTATCATCTCTCGGACAGGATTGACCGTGCCCAGCACGTTGCTGACGTGGGCGATGCTGACCAGCTTCGTCTTTGGGGAGAAAAGCTGTTCGTATTCCTCCAACAGCAGATTGCCTTCATCGTCCATCGGAATGACGCGCAACGTGATGCCCCGCTGCATGGCTTGCAGTTGCCAAGGGACGATGTTACTGTGATGCTCCATGGTGGAAACAATCACTTCATCTCCCGCCTGCATCTGCGACTGGCAGAAGGTGGCGGCCAGCAGGTTGATGCTCTCCGTTGTGCCGCGGGTGAAGACAATTTCGTTGGTGGAGCGGGCGTTGATGAAGCGGCGCACCGTCTCGCGGCTGGCTTCGTGCAACTCCGTGGCCTGCTGGGAGAGGAAGTGCACGCCGCGGTGCACGTTGGCGTTGGTGTTGTAGTACTCATTGCTGATGGCTTCCACCACTTGGCGGGGCTTTTGTGTCGTGGCGCCGTTGTCCAAGTAGACCAACGGCTTGCCGTAGACAGTGCGACCCAGGATGGGGAAGTCGGTGCGTATCTGGTTGATGTCGTACATAATCATGTTTATTTCATTTGTTCAAAGCGCCAATTTGGCATCTTGAAAGTCATTTGCACTTTACGCTGCACTCCCTGCATTTCCCAAGTTCTCCCCGGAAACGTTTCTCTACCAGCAGATGCAGGCGGTCTTTCAAGGCATCGAGGCGAATGGTGTCCACCACTTCATTGACAAAAGCGAACATCAGCAGCAGGCGGGCCTCATGCAAGGGGATGCCACGTTGGCGCATGTAGAATAGGGCAGCATCGTCCAACTGGCCCACCGTGGCACCGTGGCTGCACTTCACGTCGTCAGCGTAGATTTCCAGTTGGGGCTGGGTGAACATGCGGGCCTCGCGGGTTGCGCAGAGGTTGCGGTTGGTCTGGCGAGCGTCGGTGTGCTGTGCGCCGGGACGCACCAAGATGAGTCCGGCAAAGGCACCTGTGGCCTGCTCGTCGAGTACATACTTATAAAGTTCGTTGGAGCGACATGAGGGAGCGGCATGGTCAATGACTGTGCGGTTGTCCACGTGCTGGTTCTTGTCGGCGATGGCCATGCCGCACAGATTCAGCTCAGCCTGCTCGCCGACCAGCTGCACGCGGGTGATGTTGCGGGTAGTGCCACAAGTCAGGGTCATGCCGTTCAGCAGGACATTACTTTCCGCTTCCTGGCGGACATAGAGGTTGCTGAGGCGGGTGTTGCCCGTGTGTGTCTCCTCCAGTTCGTAGAGATCGAACACGGCGTTGCGTCCCACAAAAACTTCGATGACCTGCGTGGCGAGGAAGTTTACGTCATCCATGGCGTGGTCACACATTAGCAGGCGGGCTTGGGCGCCTTCTTCCAGCACGACGAGCACACGGCGGTTTACCAACAGAGGCACGTCACTGCGCAGGATGTTGATGAGTTGGATGGGCTTCTCTACCACTACGTTCTTGGGGATGTAGACAAGCAGGCCGTCTTGTGCAAAGGCGGTGTTGAAGGCGGTGATGCCATCGGCGGACGTGTCGGCCAGGGTACCGAGGTATTTCTCTACAAGGTCGGGGTGCTCGCGGAAGCTGCCGATGATTACTCCCTCAGGCAAGGTCTTGTCCGTGGCATGGAACGCGTCGTTCACCATGAAGTACAAGGAGGTGCTCATGTTGGGCACGTCACACTTGAATACCTCGTAAGGATTGACGGGGATTGCCAGGCGATTGAGGTTCATGCCGTAGTCCGGTTCAAAGGCCTTGGCCACGTCGGTGTACCTACTCTCCTCTTGCCGTTTAGTGGGGAAGCCCAGCCGTTCGAAGTCGGCAAAGGCACGGGCACGCAGGCGGTTCTGAGCTTCGGTGCTGTGGCTGCGCAACATGGCCTCCGCCTGGGCATATAGGTCGATGTATTGTTGTTCGGGTCTCATAATATCAATGAAGAATTATGAATGAAGAATGAAGAATTGGCGAAGAACTCCATCGACTCCTATAGGGAGCGGGGGATTCTTTATTCTTCGTTCTTCATTCTTCATTTACTTGTTCCTTCTTTATCCAGTCAAAGCCGCGGTTTTCTATTTCGGTAGCCAGTTCCGGTCCGCCGGTCTTCACAATACGGCCATTCAGCAGGACATGCACGGTGTCGGGCTTCAGGTAATCCAGCAGACGCTGATAGTGCGTGATGACCAAGGCAGAAGTCTGCGGAGTGCGGAGCTTGTTGAAGCCTTCTGCCACGATGCGCAGGGCGTCCACGTCCAGGCCGGAGTCCGTTTCGTCGAGGATGGCGAAAGTGGGTTCCAGCATGGCCATCTGGAAGATTTCGTTGCGCTTCTTCTCACCTCCCGAGAAACCCTCGTTTACCGAGCGGTTGGCCAGCTTGCTGTCCAGCTCCACGATGGCGCGCTTCTCACGCATCAGCTTCAGGAATTCACTGGCCGATAGGGCGGGCAGGTGGCGGTACTTGCGCTGCTCGTTGACGGCCGTGCGCATGAAGTTCACCATCGACACACCGGGAATTTCCACCGGAGTCTGGAAGGACAGGAACAGTCCCTCGTGAGCCCGGTCTTCGGGCGAGAGGGCCAGCAGATCCTTGCCGTTGAAGGTGATCGAACCGTGTGTCACTTCGTAAGCGGGATGGCCTACCAGTACGTTGTTCAGCGTGCTCTTGCCTGCACCGTTCTGTCCCATCAGTGCATGCACCTCGCCGTCACGGATAGTGAGGTTGATTCCTTTCAATATTTCTTTGCCATTGATGCTGGCATGAAGGTCTTTGATTTCTAACATATACTATAGTGTATTTATAATGTATTATACTTATCCCACGCTTCCTTCCAGTGATACGCTCAATAGCTTCTGCGCCTCGACGGCAAATTCCATGGGGAGCTTGTTGAGCACCTCCTTGGCGTAGCCGTTGACGATGAGGCCCACGGCGTCCTCGGTGTTGATTCCGCGCTGGTTGCAGTAGAACAGTTGGTCTTCGCTGATTTTAGACGTGGTGGCCTCGTGCTCCACGATGGCGGTCTCGTTGTGGATGTCCATGTAGGGGAAGGTGTGCGCGCCGCATTTGTCACCCAGCAGGAGGGAGTCGCACTGGCTATAGTTGCGGGCGTTGTCGGCCTTCGTGCCCACCTTGACCAGGCCGCGGTAGGAGTTCTCGCTCAGTCCGGCGGAGATGCCTTTGCTGACGATGGTGGAGCGCGTGTTGCGCCCGATGTGTATCATCTTTGTACCCGTGTCGGCCTGCTGGTGGTGATTGGTGACGGCCACGCTATAGAATTCGCCTACGGAGTTGTCGCCCGCCAGGATGGTGCTGGGATACTTCCATGTGATGGCGCTTCCGGTCTCCACTTGTGTCCACGAGAGTTTGGAAGATTCGCCCTTGCACAAGCCGCGCTTGGTGACGAAGTTATAGACGCCGCCCCGGCCTTCGGCATCGCCCGGATACCAGTTCTGCACGGTGCTGTACTTCACTTCTGCACGGTCGTGCACCACGATTTCCACGATGGCGGCGTGCAGCTGGTTCTCGTCGCGCATAGGGGCGGTGCAGCCCTCCAGATAAGAGACGTAACTGTCGTCATCCGCCACGATGAGGGTGCGGTCGAACTGCCCCGTGTTGCGCGCATTGATGCGGAAGTAGGTAGACAGTTCCATGGGGCAGCGTACGCCCTTGGGGATGTAGACAAACGACCCGTCGGAGAACACGGCGGAGTTGAGTGCGGCAAAGAAATTGTCGCGGTAGGGCACTACACTGCCCAGATACTTCTGCACCAGGTCGGGATGCTCGCGCACGGCTTCGCTGATGGAGCAGAAGATGATGCCCTTCTCCATGAGCGTCTCCTTGAAGGTGGTCTTGACGGACACGGAGTCCATCACGGCGTCTACCGCCATGCCGCTCAGTGCCATCTGCTCTTCCAAGGGGATGCCCAGCTTGTTGAACGTCTTGATGAGCTCAGGGTCTACTTCGTCCAGCGACTTGGGCGCGTCTTTTTTCTGCGCCGTGGGGTCAGCGTAGTAGGAGATGCTTTGGTAGTCTATTTCGGGGATGCGGAGGTGTGCCCATGTGGGCATCTCCATAGTCTGCCAGTGGCGGTAGGCCTTGAGGCGAAACTCCAGTAGCCATTCCGGTTCGCCTTTCTTTTCGGAGATGAGGCGCACGGTGTCTTCCGTCAAGCCGCGGTCGATGATGTCGGTGTGCACGTCGGTGGTGAAGCCATACTTGTACTTCTCCTCCGCCAGGCGGCGCACCAGCTCGTTGTCGCCTTTGACGTTCTTATCTTGGTTCTTGTCAGATTTGTTCGGTCGCATCGTTTATCTCGTTATAGATTTGTTTGGTAATATCCTTGGCGGCAGGGAAGAAGAGTCCCGCCAATGGCTTCATGCGATAATAGAGCGCGGATGCCTGCTTCTGTTCGCGGCTGATGAGGTCTCCCCGGGCATCCACCGTCTCCAGTACGCATATCGCGAGGCTGATCAGTAACGCATGCACTACTCCGCCCAGCAAGCCGCCCAGCAGTCGGTTCACCCAGCCTAAGCAGACGGCGGCCATCGCCTTGGTCAGCAGGCTGGCCACGAGCCAGAAGAGCAGTGGCACGATCACCCAGACGGCCAGGAAAGCCAGTATCTGCGCTACGGTCAGGTTGTCGGTCATGTGGCTGAACACACGGTCGGCCACGGAGGCATACAAAGCTTTGGCGGCCAGTAACCCCACGATCAGACCCAGCAGTCCCGCCAGTTGTTTTAACACCCCTTTCCAGAGACCTAACACGATGCCCAGGCCCAAGATGACGAGGATGATGATGTCAATGGTAGTCATACTTTATAGTGTATATTAGGCACGGATTACACGGAAGACGCGGATAAATCCATCCGTGCACCCTGCGTAATCCGTGCCCGTTCGATTATACAGTTTTGTTTTTAC
The DNA here is from genome assembly GCA_944319875.1 of uncultured Bacteroides sp. Lineage (GTDB taxonomy): Bacteria > Bacteroidota > Bacteroidia > Bacteroidales > Bacteroidaceae > Bacteroides. Next base: position 514 of record CALUFR010000063.1, on the reverse strand, counting down.
AGCGTCTGCTTCACCTCTACTTCTTCGTAGGTTTCGATGACGTCGCCCACCTTGATGTCGTTGCAGTTCGTCAGGCTGATACCACACTCGAAGTTGGTGCCCACTTCCTTCACGTCATCCTTGAATCGCTTCAAGGCGTTGATGGCGCCGGTGTAGACCACGATACCGTCGCGGATGAGGCGGGCCTTGTCGGTGCGTTTCACCTTGCCCGTTTTCACCATGGCGCCGGCCACCTGGCCCACCTTGCTGATGTTGAACACCTCGCGCACCTCGATGGTGGCGGTCACCTGCTCCTTCAGCGTCGGGGCAAGCATGCCCTCCATGGCGGCCTTCACCTCTTCAATGGCATCGTAGATGATGGAATACTTGCGGATGTCCACGCCTTCCTGTTCGGCCAGCTTGGCGGCGCCGCTCGACGGACGTACCTGGAAGCCCACGATGATGGCGTCGGACGCGGCGGCCAACGATACGTCGGACTCGGAAATCTGTCCCACGCCCTTGTGGATGACGTTTA